>JAUWFX010000007.1 GCA_030606765.1 Dehalococcoidia bacterium | reverse complement strand
ATGCATCTCCACTAACCTCTAGCCTCCAACCTCCAGCCCCTAGGCTGTTTGGCATTTAGGCATTTGGGCTTCGTT
This sequence comes from Dehalococcoidia bacterium, assembly GCA_030606765.1. The sequence goes on along the minus strand of JAUWFX010000007.1, from coordinate 31,606 downwards.
TGTCATTTGAGCTTTCGCATTTGAATTTCGTCTATTAGTCGAGCTCTTCTACTGACTACTGACTACTGGCTCCTGACTACTGTCTACTGTCCACTGTCCACTACGCGCCATTTTCCCCTTGTTCGAATAAAGAATTCATGTTAATCTCTGCTTGGAACTCGTGTGTTACCCTGATAAATCAAATCCCGCGGGTGAGGTTTCTCAAAACCTGACTGCAAACCAAACACAGATTAAAAGGAAGCGCGGTGGCCAGAAAGGCAACCGGAATGCCTGCAAACATGGCTTCTACTCCGGTACCCTTAGCCCTGCCGAAACATCCCAACTGTGGAACATTACCAATCTGGAAGGCATTGACCCTGAAATAGCGTTCATTCGCGTCAAGTTACAGTCTTCTCTTCAGTACTACCCTGGTAACCGCCGCGTAATCAGAGAAGCTTCCAGATTACTTGCAGAATGGTATTCTGCAAATTACCGGTTGGACCCGACCGACCGCAACTACCTGAAAACTGTTGTCGAGAATCTTTTGGAAATTGCCTCCATGCGTCAGTCCGCCAGCCCCCACGGCTCGCAAATATAAAGGGCGAACCGACGAAACGAATCGTGCGTACTTTAACAACTGAATCTTCTGGAGGTAGTCGCCTTACGTATGAAAAAGGCCTGCTGAACCCCAGAAAAAATAGCAATTTTTACAAAACGAATAGCGAAGGAAGCCATAGAGCTTTACCTGGAATCATGTCGGGCACACAATGAACTGATTCCCCAGGAGCTCGGTATCGAGTCTCTGACTATAACAGTGCGTGAGCCTGTTGCCTAGCCAGGAATTCCAGGAACACCATACCAATCAGGCCTACTAAAAATCAGGTATTATGTCCCAGAATAATTAGACTGCACCCACTAGTTGGCTTATGGTATATTGAAAAGGATGTCACGAAAAGATACCGGCCGGCACTCGATTCGACGCGGAAAACCGAAAGCAAGTCAAACGAGGATGGGGTCGAGAAAAAAGAAGTTGCTAATCGGGTTAGCTGTGGCTATTGCCGTCATCATCATTGTTGTTATAATAGCCACAATGCCTGAAAAGCCGAAAACCTACTCAGAACCGCTATCAATGACAATCGATACGAGCAAACAATACACCGCTACCATTGAAACGGAAAAGGGAAATCTGGTGCTGGAGCTGTTTGCCAGTGATGTACCGATGACAGTCAACAACTTTGTCCTCCTCGCACGCGATGGGTTCTATGATGGCCTTACATTTCACCGCGTTATATCCGACTTCATGGTTCAGGGCGGATGCCCCATTGGCGACGGGACCGGTGGTCCTGGTTACCGATTTGATGATGAAATCACCGAGCATACCCATGTTGCCGGTGCGCTATCAATGGCTAATTCCGGCCTTAATACCAATGGCTCCCAGTTTTTCATTACCTATACCCCTCAGCACCACCTCAATGGGAACCACTCGGTATTTGGTCAGCTAGTAGAGGGAATGGATGTGCTGGAAGGAATTGAGCAGGGTGATGTCATGATACGAATAACCATAGAAGAGAAATAGCTGACCATTCCGAATTCCAGGGACACCATACCAATTAGGCCTACTGCAAATCAGGTATTGTTTCCCCAGAATACCAGCAAAGTAGCTAGCCTCTCTGTAAGAATCGAGAGCAAGGTTCCCAGACTTTAACCTGGCTGGGCGACACAGCGATTAATCCAAAAGTTGTATAATAGGTACAAGTAAATCCAGCGTGTGGCTAGACGGCTGGGCTGGCGGGCTTGAAGTATTACATTGACTTGAAAAGTTGTGCAGTATAAAATACTGCGATAGCAGTAAATAACACTGCAATTAAATATGATGTTAGAAACGCTTTTAGGGTCAAAGCTCAGGGCGAAAGTGCTGGGATGGTTGTTCAGCCATCCTGATGAGCGCTATTTCGTCCGCCAACTCACTAGCTTAGTGAAAGAAGATTCCACAAATGTGAGTCGTGAGCTTGCTCGTCTGGAGAAGACCGGTATTCTTGTTACGACTACAGAGGGGAAACAAAAGTATTATCAGGCAAACCGGCAAAGCCCCCTTTTTAATGAGTTGCATGGATTGATGCTCAAGACTGTGGGTGTAGCAGATATTATCAAAAAGGCTCTGGAACCACGCATGGCAGACATTAAGCTGGCGTTTATCTTCGGCTCCGTAGCCAGGAGCACCGATGACCGAAGAAGCGACATTGACCTGATGATGGTGGGCAAAATCTCTTTTGGAGACGCGGTTTCGCTTCTCACCCCGGCGGAACAAAAACTGGGGCGCGAGGTTAATCTTGTTGTCTACCCGATTGCCGAATTCAAGAAGAAAGTGAAAGAAGACCATCATTTCGTCAAGACAGTGCTTGAAGATGAGAAGATATTTGTGATAGGCGATGAAGATGAGCTTAGAAAACTGGCTGAATGACAAACTGATTGTGAAACACCGCCCATCGGCAGGTGAAGTTGCCGAACTGTTGCATATCTGTGACCGTGACCTGGAAAAAGCAGAGATAATCGAACTGGGTCCGGATTGGCGATTGAGTATTGCGCATAATGCGGCTGTTCAAACTGCTAAGACGGCACTGGCGGCAGTTGGTTACCGAGCCCGAAAAGAGGGGCAGCATTATCTTGTTTTGCAATCATTGGCTTTCACCATCAAAACAGATCCCGCTACAATCAGGCAATTGGATAAATTTCGTGAAAAACGTAATATCAGCGATTATGAAAGAGCTGGACTGGTCACTGAACAAGAAGCTGAAGAAATGATTGCTTTAGCGAAACAACTCCGCAATGATGTTGAGCAATGGCTCCGTGCTCATTATCCTGGTCTTGCCAGGGAGATTTAGATGCCAGCACATGTGAATCCCAGGGACACCATACCAATCAGGCCTACTATAAATTAGCTATTATGTCCCCAGTATACCAAAGGGGTAAATGGTATTGACAAGTGGTGTCATATATGATACCATAATGTCGCCCTGCTCAAAGTAAATTGATAACAGGGAGAAGATCAAGAAAGGAAGCAGAGTATGTTAAGGGGGTTTATGTCCTATGACGCGCGACAAAAAATCCCTGGAGGCAATTCAACGGAATCCTAAAAATGTGGCTTTGCGCGACTTTGAAGCACTAATAAAACGGTACGGACATATCGAAGAAGGCGCAAAGCATCCAAAGGCTATCATAGGAACGCGCACGATGCCTTACAAAAGAGAAAGTCCAGTTAAATCCTGCTACGTAAAAGAGTTATTAGAGATTATTGAAGAATAATAGGCATAACCGGCTAGAGATTACGATTAAGATGGAGATTAAAAATGGTAATTAAAGGCAATATAGAGAAAGAGTTAGAATACTATGCGAAGTTGCCTTACACCGTTATAGTTGAGCAATGGGATGACGGTGAGGGCCCTTATTGGGTTGCCAGGATTGCAGAGCTTCCACATTGTTTAATACACGCAGATACACCTGAGGAAGTCATAAAAGAGATTCAGGAAGTCAAAATGGATTGGATGAAGTCCAATCTGGAAAGAGGACTTCGTATTCCTGAGCCGAGACCGCGCAAATATAGTGGTCAAATCAGACTCAGAATTTCGCCTTCACTCCATAAACTACTTACATATAGAGCTGAAACGGAAGGAATGAGCCTAAATCAATATATGGCTACGGCACTGGCAACGTCAGTTGGTATAACCAAAGAGCCCACTCACTTGAGAAAGGCAAGAAAAAACACTCCGACAAAGGTGTAACGAATTCCAGGGACACCATACCAATTAGGCCTATTTATTGGGTCATTTCAAACTGCGACAAGGATGCTTAGCCAGCAAAAAATCAGACGCCCCGAGTAACCTCACTTCGTTTACCTGCTATCGTCCGGCCTGGCCTTCAGCTTACGTTGTGCTGGCCACTACCTGCACTTTCAGCTTCCACCAAACCCAACTTTTATGCCAGGTCCCTGCTCGGCTACTCGGCACAACACTATTTGCATTTTTTGCAGACTCTTAGCTACATGATATAATGGTAGCTATCCGGAAGCGCTCGGATTGAGGGGCTAGTGTGAGTGAACAGGATAAGATAGAGGTCAGACCCATCAAACTGGAAGACATCGACCCTATACTTTTTATTGACAGGGAAATAAGGGCAGCGGGTAATGTTATTACTTATCGTAACTTGACCGCTGAATATATGTTGTCTGCTGGGCGAGGAATACCTCCTCAGCGAAGCCCGGCTAGTTACATACGGTCGTTTACCGGAGACGCAGCACCATTGCTGAACATGAGTTTTGTAGCAGAAGTCAATGGCCAGGTTCGCGGCTTTATCTTAGGCCAGGTAGCACGTGTGCGTGAGAGCGCTACCGAAATAGGCATAATCCAAATGATAGGGGTTCATCCAGATTATCAACGGAGGGGCATTGGCAGCAGACTTGTCCGCGCTCTGTCTGATAAGTATCGATCCCAAGGCATAAAGGTCATGCGCATAGCAGTAGATTACCGAGACAAGAGCTTACTTGGTCTGGTTGAGCATGCTGGATTTGGCGTTGATCGGCTTGTAGTCTATTCCATGATCGTGTGAAACGTGCTTTTGGCCTATATTTAAGAAGTTCTTTAGTTCTGGAGCATTTGAATTCCAGGGACACCATACCAATCAGGCCTACTACAAATCAGGTATTGTTTCCCCAGAATACCAACGCTGATATAGATTGATTCTTAGCGAACTGGTATCTATCGCTTCAAATCCTGTTCAAGACTATGCTACACTTATTAATGACCGACAGGGTCAGGGTTAATGAACTGAGCCCCGCCTAGGAGAGAGAGATATGGAAAAGGAGATAATCTTTCTGGTAGAGGAAGCCCCGGAAGGTGGTTATACCGCCAGGGCACTCGGACATAACATCTTTACCGAAGCCGATTCTTTTGCAGAACTGAAAAAGATGGTGCAGGATGCCATGCAGTGCCATTTTGAGGGCGAAGAGATGCCCCGGCTCATCCGCCTGCACATGGTAAAGGACGAGGTAATCACCGTATGAAGCTCCCCAGGGATATGGGTGGTGAGAAGCTCGCTGCCCTCCTGGGCAAGTACGGCTATAAGATAACTCGCCAGACCGGTAGCCATATGCGGCTCACATCCACCTCTAAAGGCTCTGAACATCACATCACCATTCCCAGACACAAACCTCTCAGAGTGGGCACTCTGAGCAGTATCGTGAATGAGATTGCTACTTATCTTGAAATAGAGCGTCAAAAACTGGTCGAAGAGCTATTTAGGTGAATAAACCCTCACCCAATTCCACGGACACCATACCAATCAGGCCTACCACGAACACGTATTATTCCCCAGAATATCCTATCTTGAGTCCCAGAGCATCTCGTAGATTGCCTTCAATTCTTTTCATATCTGGCAGGGGCATTATTCCAAGCTTCTTTGCTATCATGCCTTGCTTTATCGTCCTTACGATTCCTGTTGCAACGGAGGGGAAGAGCAGCCCCGCCTCCTGCCAACCGCTGATAAGGTGGTCGCCCACCAATATCCGGTCAGTCCTGCTGGTGATTGCCGCAATTATAGCCTCTTGACGGCTTTGATGGTAAACGTCTGAGCTTACTATGACTGCTGGACGCTTCCTCTCTCCAGTTTCATCGGAGAAGATAAACCTGACAAGGACTACATCTCCGCGTTTATATCCGGTCATAAGCTGCATCCTTGTCATTATCCCAGACTTCGGCAAGGACCGGGTCCGCTTTTGCCGAGAGCTTAAGAAGTGCCTCTGAATTCGTGGCTTCCTCGCCTGGACGGGGCACTTTATCTATGTCTTCTTTACGAAACCGGCGATGACGTTCCTTACCGATGCGAAAAGCCGGCAGCCTACCTTCCTTGGTCAGTTTGTAGATAGTTCTTCTAGATACACATAGGTATTCAGCGGCCTCCTCAACTGTAAACCATTCTTTAGTTATTACCATGTGCATACCTCCATACAAGCCCGTGTTCGTGCCTGATAACATTCTAGCACATGCACGCAAATAGAAGCAAGAATTCCAAGGACACCATACCAATCAGGCTTACTACGAACACGTATTATTCCCCAGAATATCAAAGTTGAATAATACTGACAATTGTTGTCTCAGCAAGCCGCTTTGCTATAATGAAACAATACTCGTATATACGAGTGGCCATCCCACTCAGCCTTTAGTGCCCATGAGTATTTGTCAAAACAGTGCTGGAGAAAAAGCATGAATGATCAAACCAACAAGTTGTTAAGGCTAACTCTGAAAGAAAGGGATGCTGGAACCGCGGTGCTGGGGCGAGCCTTCACAGAATACGAGTTGCTTCGGTACTATTTCCACGATAAAACGGAGCGGCGTGCAGTAGCCGATACGTTCGGTTTCATCGCACTTTCTGTCTGTCTGAAATACGGCGAGGTCTATGCGTCTTCAGGGAAGCTGGAGGGCGTGGCAGCCTGGCTGCCACCGGGGAAGGCACCTTTTGGAGGCTGGCAAATTATACGCTCGGTCCCGCTCTCAATTCTTTTCAGGTTTGGACGCCAGGGGGCAAGACGAATGTGGGCTTACGGTAGATATGTAGATAACCTGCACCGCAAGCTGGTTCCGTACCCGCACTGGTACCTGCAGATCATCGGAGTGGACCCGGCATGCCACGGACAGGGATTTTCCAGCCGGTTGGTGAGGCCAATACTGGAACGCATCGACCGGGAGCGGATGCCCTGCTTCTTGGAGACGAATACTGGGAAGAACGTGGCTATCTACCGGCGGTTCGGATTTGAGGTTGTTTCAGAGGATAAGATACCGGGAACGGAAGTGACGAGCTTTGCCATGTTGAGAAAAGTGCAAACCACGTGAAGTTTCACAATTCCAGGGACACCATACTAATCAGGCCTACTGCAAATCAGGTATTATGTCACCAGAATACCAGCAATTATTTATCAGCTTAGCAGGAAAGCTCTTATTTCTTCACCGAACTGGCGGCTTCGCGCGAACATGGCGTTATGCCCGAGGTTCGGATACAGGACCAGCTTGGCATCGGGTATTTTCCTGGCTGTCTCACGAACAGGATAAAAGAAGTCTTCTTCACCGCCAATCACCAGGGTGTCCGCCTTAATCTTGTCCAAGTGGTCACTCAGGTCATGGCGGTCCTCTGCTTCAATTTCCACAATCCCGTCCGAAGGGTCGGTAGGGATACTGAGAGGGCCTAGCAGCCACATAAACCATTTGAAAACGTGTTTCCCAATTCCCCTCCGGATGATAGCTGTGCCCATTAATGCGCATGCGGCCCGCCGATTGCCTTTTCGTGCGAGGTCTGCAACTTTCCTCTGCAGTTCTTTGCCCTCCTCAGTCAGGCGGAAACCGGTCATGGCAAGGACGAGACGCCTCACTAAATCCGGATGGTCAATGGCAAAGTGCTGGGCTATCGCCCCCCCTGTGGAGAGGCCGATTATGTCGGCCACACCGCCCAGCTCATTCTTAATCATGGCAGCGTAATCATCTGACATATCACTCAGTGAATATCCCGGGGGAAGACCGGGCCTCCTGTTCACAATGTAGATCTTGTAGCTATTTGCGAGTCCCCTTAAATAACCGGTACTCATCCGTAGCATAATGCCGGATGGCGGCTTGTGCCGAAACTCTAACCCCCCAAATATAACGAGGTTACGCGCGCCGTTCCCAATACAGGCATACGGAAGGCCGTTACTGGAATACCCAGTTATCGCTCTTCGTTTGGCCATCCTAATTCCCCATTATACAGAAAGCATTAGGAATGCACATTGCTCCGTTAGAAATTCCAGGGACACCATACCAATCAGGTCTACCACAAATCAGGTATTATGTTCCCAGAACACAAGGAAACCAAAGGCGTAGATGGTGAACTTTGGTTAAGAGTCAAACTTGAACAGGCTGATATCCACGCAAGTATCAAGCCTGTTTATCGGGTCATTTCAAACTGCGACAAGGACGCTTAGCCAGTAAAAAATAAGACGCCCCGAGTAACCTCACTTCCTTCACCTGCCACCGTCCGGCCTGGCCTTCAGCTTGCCTTGTGCTGGCCACTACCCGCACCTTTCAGCTTTCACCAAACCCAACTCTTATGCCAGGTCCCTGCTTGGCTACTCGGGACAATATTAATACTAGCACATATATAACGCAGTTGTCAAGTCTTCATATGTACTAGGAGGTTAGTACCAGGTTCTCGGAATTAGCAATCCCAGGGACACCATGCCAATCAGGCCTACAGCAAATCAGGTATTATGTCCCCAGAATACGAGTCTTTAACATGGTTGGACGATGCAGCGATGAATCCAAATGTTGTATAATTAGGTACACGTAAATCCAGCGTGAGGAAACCTATGCGAGTGCGAAGCACCGGAAGCGAGGGATGGAAAATAACTTGGAAAGCGTAAAGGGAGCCTCATCCCAGGGATACCATATCAATCAGGCCTGCTACAAATCAGGTATTATGTCCCCAGAATACATTGCGAATCGGGGTATACAGTTGATTGGCGTTGATTATCTGTCTGTCGGGAGCTTTAAGTATGGCGGACGCTATGTACATAAGACACTTCTCAGCAGTGACATACCGACTATTGAGGGACTGAACCTATCAGATGTAACGCCTGGCAAATACAACCTCATATGTTTACCACTGAGAATTGTTGGAGGAGATGGCGCTCCTGCTCGTGCTATTATAAAACCCATGGTAAGCAATTAAGCATTAATAACATGCAAATCAATCCTGAATAAAGGAGAATGACATGGCAGATGCAAAAAGGGAGTTCGGTGTTGTTGGCCTTGGTCGCATGGGAGCGAATCTTTCACTTCAAGCCTTGGAGAAGGGCATGCGCGTCGTGGGTTTTGATCTCAAAAGTGTGTCTGACGAATTAAAAAAGGCCGGCATGGTAGAGGCTAATAGTCTCGATGGTTTTCGCGACAAGTTATCGCCAGCTCGACCCTTATTCATCTACATTCCTGCTGGACCGGCTGTCGACAGCGTTATCGACGATATTATTCCACATGTAGATAAGGGTGACATTATTGTCGATGCGGGTAACTCCTACTGGGGCGACTCAATACGCCGCCATCGAAGTCTATCTGAAAAGGGAATCAACTTCGTTGACCTCGGGACAAGCGGTGGTGTGGAAGGTGCCCGCCATGGTGCTTGCTTTATGGCCGGTGGTGACATGGAGCCAATAGCCCGAATCGAACCAATCCTGATCGAGCTTGCTACACCAGGGGGATACGTTCATGCTGGACCGCCTGGAGCAGGCCATTTCACCAAGCTTGTCCATAACGGAATAGAGTTTGGTATGCTCCAGGCAATTGGTGAAGGTGTTGACCTTCTTGAGCATTACAGGGAAAAACTCGATATCAAAGAGATACTGCGATGCTGGCGCCACGGGTCTGTCATCCGTTCCTGGCTCATAGACCTTATGGAAGCGGCATATCGAGAAGAGGACGGATTAGACAAGATACCTGCCTATGTCGACGACACCGGTGAAGTGAACTGGCTGGTGGACGATGCCATGCATATGGAGGTTCCTGTGCCGGTCATTGCACAGGCTGTTATGCAGCTTATCTCCTCGCGCGACGATGATAAGTTTTGGGCACGGGCAATAGCGATGATGCGGCACGGATTTGGAGGGCACAAGTACGGACATGATCCGGCAACCGTGCGAGAGCGTCGCCAGGGACAGATCAGCGATTTTATTCGCGAATAGTCGATACAGGAACAAGGCCTTAAGCCTATGTAGCTATAGCAATAATATCAAGTAAGAGAAATGAAGGAGCGTATCAGGTTTGGTCTATAAACCGATTAGTGACTACGGCATCATTGGGAACATGGTTTCAGCAGCCCTGGTAGCCAGGGATGGTTCCATTGACTGGTGCTGTCTTCCCAGGTTTGATTCGCCCAGCATATTTGCCGCCATTCTTGACGATGAGAAAGGTGGAAGGTTTGGCATAAAACCGAGCTTGCACTTCGAATCCAGTCAATCTTATTTGGGTGAAACCAACGTGTTGCAGACGGTTTTTCAAACTGACACTGGTACAGTGACGTTAACGGACTTCATGCCCTGCTACGAAAGGACGGATGGCAAACACGTACAATTCAATGAAATCCATCGTATGGCAGAGTGCACTAACGGGGAAGTCGACCTCACGGTCACATTTAAGCCCAAACCAGGATATGCTACAGTTGATCCCTCGCTAACTGTCGCACAGTATGGTGTAGTGGTCACAGGTGGCGGAGCTCCTGTATCACTATCATCGTCCGTCCCATTCAAAGATCTCGGAGACCAGGCCACGGCAACTGTTAACCTGCAGCGTGGAGAGAAAGTTGTCTTCGTATTAAGGTATGGTTCGGATAAACCACTCACCGGTGTTGTAAAGAACTCACTGACCAAGCTTTCTCAAACAAAGGGATACTGGCAGCAACAGGCAGAGGGCTGCGTTTATTCGGGTCCATATCGATATTATATAGTGCGCTCTTACCTGGCCTTACACCTGCTGGTATATTCACTGACAGGGGCAATTGTCGCCGCTCCAACTACCTCCCTCCCGGAAGAAATCGGTGGCGAAAGAAACTGGGACTACCGCTTTACATGGCTCCGTGATGCCTCTCTTACCCTCAATGCTTTTTCTTCGCTGGGACACAAAGAAGAAGCTATCGGCTTCATGAAATGGTTACTCAACGTATGCGAAAGATGTGGCCCTAAAGCACAGATTCTATACGATATCGATTTTGGGGATCCTCTTGATGAACGAACCCTGGATCACTTGGAAGGCTACCGTAGGTCCCGGCCGGTACGAATCGGTAATGGTGCTTATAACCAGCGCCAGCTGGATATCTTTGGCGAAGTGCTCGAAGCAGCGTACAATTATGTAAAAATCGGCGGCTACATAAGTAGTAAGGACTGGAAACTACTGGAGACATTTGTTGATGCTGCCTGTGAACTATGGCCAGAACCAGACAGTGGCATCTGGGAAGTAAGGGGAGGTCCGTTCCATTTTGTTCACTCTAAAGTCATGTGCTGGGTAGCTGTAGATAGGGGAATAAAACTGGCCCAGGGTCTCGAGCGAAACGAGAAGGTTGGTTACTGGCGTCAGGCTGCCGAGGATATACGCAGTGACATTCTGACTAAGGGCTGGAACCCGAAGAAGGAGGCCTTTACCCAGCACTATGATACGGAAGCTCTAGACGCCAGTGCTCTATTAATACCTCTTTTCGGCTTCTTGCCCGTCTCTGATAAGCGGATCAAATCTACTATCAACCATGCTGCTGATGAACTTAGTTGGAATGGCCTCCTACGCAGGTACAGAACTGATGAGACTGACGATGGGCTGAAAGGTTCTGAAGGCGCATTTCTGTGGTGCACATTCTGGTTAGTTCGCAACTTACTTAGGTTGGGGAAACTTGAGGATGCCGTTGAGCTTTACGAAAGACTGCTCGGCTATGGTAATCATTTAGGTCTTTTTTCTGAAATGGTCAACCCTGTTACAGGAGAGGCCTTGGGTAATTTCCCACAGGCTTTGACTCATCTGGCGGTTATTATTACAGGACTGGAGTTAACAGAAGCTATAAAAGAGAAAAGAGTGGGAGGTGAAGCATGAAAGCTGGAATAGTAACACCAGGGCAAAAAGACAGTGCGAGATTGATTGAAATGGATATGCCGGTGATTTCGAGCGGTCAGGCTCTGGTCAGACTGCTGGAATTGGGGATTGATGGTACCGATATGGAGATCAACCGGGGTGAATACGGAGAAACACCGCCAGACAATGACTTCATTGTCTTGGGACACGAAGCAGTCGGTCAGATTGAGAATCCTGGTACAACGGAGTTGGGCAAGGGCGATTTTGTAGTGCCGATGGTCAGACGTCCCGACGACTGTGTTGACTGTCAGAGAGGTCAGCTTGATATGTGCCTTAAGGGTAACTACCGAGAATGTGGCATAAAGGGTGCGCATGGATTTCTGAGAGAGTATCTTGCTGAGGATGCAGGTTTCTTGGTGCCGGTTCCAAAAGAACTACGAAACATCGCTGTGCTTGCCGAGCCAACAAGCATTGCCACAAAGGGAATTGAACAGGCTATGGAGTTTCATAATCGAAGTGCCAATCCAATTGATATCGCCGTGGTGCTTGGGGCCGGTCCATTAGGCCTGCTGACTACCGCACTGCTTAAGCTTCATGATTACAATATATTCACTCTTGATGTAGTGCCTAGATCAAGTGTGAAGGCACAACTTGTCGAAAGCATCGGTGCCAATTACGTCGATGGGAATGTGTCATCGGTCGTGAGTCTACCACATAAGATTGGGAACCTTGATCTGATTATGGAAGCCACCGGTAATAGTACTGTCGCTTTCCAGGCGATGAGTGCCCTGGGGACAAACGGGATTTTATGCCTGATGGGAGTATCGACCGGCCAGAAGCCGCTTGAGGTTGATGCTTCGTGTCTAAACATGCAGATGGTGTTGGGTAATAAGACAGTATTCGGCACCGTCAGTTCTAACCGTGGCCATTTTGAAAGATCAGTCGAGTCACTGGTTTGTATAGAAAAGAAATGGCCTGGCTGGCTATCAAGACTAATTACTCGACGGCTTACACTGGATAAGTTCAGGGATGGGCTTGATCCCGATCCAGATAATATCAAAACGGTGATCGAATTGACGTGATAAAATGACTCCGACCTAACCCTCTTATCACGAGAGAGACAGTTATATGGACAAGTGATTTAGACCGTGTAAACGCAAAAGTGATAAACACGGAGAAGGAGGTGAGCAACATTGAAGAGTTACGACGTTATAGTCATCGGCTCGGGGGCTGGAGCAATCATTTCGGAAGAAGCCGCAGCGCAAGGTCTAAAGGCAGCACTCATAGACAAGGGACCATTAATAGGCGGAACTTGCCTCAACTGGGGTTGTATACCATCCAAAATGCTGATTTACACAGCGGACCGCATTGCAGAAATTGAGGAAGGGAAGAAACTGGGTATTGAAGCGGAGATAAAGAACGTAGATTTTAAATCAATAATGGAGAGGATGAGAAAGAGCAGACAGGAAAGTCAGGTTCATATTAGAGAGGGCATCAAGCAGTCTAAGAACCTGGATTTTTATGAAGGTGAAGGATATTTCGTGGGTGACTACCTGCTTGAGGTCAATGGAGAGAAACTTAAAGGGGAAAGGATTTTCATTGCATCCGGATCGCGACCGTTCATACCTCCGATTAAAGGCTCGGAAAATGTAGGCTACCTTACCAACGAATCGGTGCTGGAGCTAAAAGAAAAACCGGACAGCCTCATCATCATTGGTGGTGGCTATATCGCTGTCGAATTTGGGCATTTCTTTGCGGCCATGGGCACTGAAGTTGCCATTCTCGAGATGGCTGACAGGTTGGTTCTATCCGAGGGCTCGGAAATCTCTGCACTCTTGGGGAATGAGTTGAGCAAGCGCATGGGAGTCCATACAAATGCCTTGGTAGAGGAAGTAAAACAAAGCGAGCATGGTGTTGTGGTTATTGCAAAGGATACTAATTCCGGCAAGCGCAGGGAATTTGCTGCGCAAAGGATTATGATGGCTGTGGGTAGAAGGTCTAACGCAGATATATTAAAAGTAGAAAATACCGGAGTAGAGACAGACAGGAAGGGCTTTGTCAAGGTCAACGAATACCTCGAGACGAATCGGAGGGGTATTTTCGCTATTGGGGATGCCAACGGCCAGCAGATGTTTAGGCATATGGCTAACAGGGAAGCTGAAATCGTTGCGCAGAATGCCTTCTATGGCACGAATATCAAGGTTGACTACAGCGCCGTTCCTCACGCGGTGTACTCACATCCTCAGGTTGCGTCGGTAGGTATGACCGAGGTGCAGGCTAGGGAAGGCCATGATGTCCTCATCGGTAGGATGAAATACTTCGATATTGCCAAGGGCGAGGCCATGATGGAAAAGGAGGGTTTCGCTAAGGCAATAGTGGAGAAAGGTAGCAACAGAATACTTGGTTTTCATATCATAGGGCCGTATGCACCAGAGCTCATTCAAGAAGTTGTCAACGCAATGACATCCGGTGGCGGTATGGAGGAGCTCGAACAGGGAATTCACATTCACCCTGCCCTTTCAGAACTAGTACAGTACACCATCAATAGCCTAGAGGATTCCTAGATTCGCAATATAATGAGTCTTGGAGGTGATCAATGAAAGATGCATATGATTTGGTTATCATCAGAATTCCAGGGACACCATACCAATTAGGCCTGCTACAAATCAGGTATTATATCCCCAGAATATCGTGCACAACATCGAATAAGACTACGTGTGCTTGAAGATTCGTTAATACAGGTGTACGCTGAATAATTGAATATGGAGTGGAGGTGTCTCTTAATGAAGGCTTTAATAGTATATGACTCAGTTTATGGAAATACGGAGAAAATCGCCAGGGCTGTTGCTGAAGCTATTACCCCGTCCTACGAGGTCAAGATAGTGCGGGTGGGCGAGACGAATCCCTCGGAATTAACATCTATTGACCTTCTCATTGTAGGTTCTCCGACCCATGCGGGCAGGCCGACGCCGGCGATTCAAGACCTCCTTAACAAAGTCCCCAAGCCTGCTCTTCAAGGTATAAACGTAGCTGCATTCGATACCAGAATCACGACGAAACTCGTCAGGGTGTTTGGATATGCCGCTGGGCGCATCGCCGGCAATCTGAAAAAAAAGGGCGGTACTCTCATAGCGTCTCCGGAAGGTTTCTTCGTTACAGGTAACAAAGGTCCGCTGAAAGAAGGAGAACTAGAGCGGGCTGCAGGTTGGGCTAAAGGAATTTTAGAGAGCAAGAAGTAATTTTGTAAGGCCCCTCCCCATCTTAACTACACAATTACTCATAAGGATATCAAGATTAAGCGGTACGAACATACTCAGGTTGGATACTTCATCATTGTGGCCATTGTAGCAGCAATGGTGGCAATCGGGATTATCCTGGCAAATACCGGCGTTAATTGGATTGCTATCGCAGTCCTGGTTGTCCTCGCGGTAGCTCTAGTGTTATTCCCCAGTTTAACCGTGGTCGTCCGGGAAGAGGAGCTATTAGTGCAATTTGGGCCTGGAGTAATCCGCAAACGGTTTAAGCTGAATGAGATAGAATCGTGTCAAGCCTTTAAAAATCCCTGGTATTACGGGTGGGGTATTCGGTCAACTCCTGACGGGATGCTGTTCAGGGTTTCCGGCTTTGATGCTGTCCAGATCAAGCTAACAACGGGTAAGAAATATTTAATCGGCACCGATGTTCCACAAGAGCTAGAGGAAGCTATTAGACAGGCCATCAGTCATCATTGAGGATTTATATAAGGTACCGTCTGAAAGCGACTCTCGCACTGGAAAGAAGAGTGAAAATGCAAGTTGCCAAGAAATTGGCATCTTGACCTCACTAGTAACCCTACTTCGAATTCCAGGGACACCATACCAATCAGGCCTGCTACAAATCAGGTATTATGTCCCCGGAATACCACTTCTGGTGAGCGGAAGGTTGACAGCACCATGTCAGCCATCTAAAGTGTAGGCCAGTGAGTTGTGCCACGTTCACTCATGGTGCTCTTAGCGTCTATGGAACCAGGATACGTTACGCTGTACCACTCTGGTGAATTGGAGCGTCGTGCGCAAGCAGTTGAGGCTCGGTTAGCCTCCTGCGATATCTGCCCCAGGGAGTGTCGGGTCAATAGATTACAAAACGAACCGGGCTATTGCCATTCTGGGCGTCTCCCCATAATCTCGGCGGTCTGCGCTCATCAAGGTGAGGAACCGGCTATTTCAGGGACCAGAGGGTCAGGTACGGTTTTCTTCGGCAATTGTAATATGAGATGCGTTTATTGTCAGAACTACCAGATAAGTCAGAACTGGGAAAAGCAAAAATCAAAGGAAATAGACTGCCGCACCCTGGCTGAAAGGATGCTCTATCTTCAGGATGAACTGGGCTGCCACAATATCAATTTCGTTTCGCCATCCCATTTTGTTCCCCAGCTCCTTCGGGCAGTTGTGGAAGCGGTGCCCACGGGGCTTCGAGTGCCGCTGGTTTACAACAGTAGTGGCTATGATTCTATCGCTTCTCTGAAAGCGCTTGACGGTGTAATAAGTATCTACTTGCCTGATTTGAGATATGCCTCTGACAGGTGGGCTAAGAAATTCTCGCATGCCCCGGATTATGTAGCACAGGCTCGCCAGGCTATTAAAGAGATGTATCGACAGGTTGGAGACCTGGTGGTAGATGAATCTGGCCTGGCACAAAAAGGATTGATAGTGCGTCATCTTATTCTGCCCAACGGTCTGGCAGGCAGCGAGGAATCACTAACCTGGCTTGCTCGGGAGCTTTCTCCTACGGTGACGGTTAGCATAATGTCTCAATACATGCCGATGCACCGGGCGTCGCGAATACCACTGCTTTCCCGGAAGATCACCGTTGACGAGCATGAAACGGTTCTCCAGCTACTAACTGACCTGGGAATAGAAAACGGCTGGGTGCAGGAAATGGAGGCAGCAGAAGAGTATCTCCCTGATTTTGAACGAAAAGGTCACCCTTTCTCCCCGGCGAATTCCAGGGATACCATGCCAATTATGCCTACTACAAATTAGGTATTATATCCCCAGAATACCTTACTTGAGTCCCAAGGCATCTCGCAGGTTGCCTTCAATGCTTTTCATATCTGGCAGGGCATTATTCCAAGCTTCTTTGCTATCATACCCTGCTTTATCTACCCTTACGATTCATATCGCAACTAAGTGGGAAATGTGCTAAGCCCCACGCCAATCACTGATAAGATGATCGCCCACCAATATCCGGTCAGTCCAGCTAATAATTGCTGCAATTCGGTAACGGGCCTCACCACTGTCAATCACGCGTAGACCCGCTCCACGGTACAGATTCCGAGATGGGCTCGATCACCGGAACATTATCCCAGATGCCACTGCGCTTCTGTAACTGGTACTCACGGTAAAGCCAGAATCCAGCGATAGCGGTACCGCAGACGTCAGCGATGGGCATAGACAGCCAGACGCCGTTCAGGCCCATGAAGCGCGGCAGGATGAGCACTGCCGGAATGAAAAAAGCCAACTCACGCACTAGTGATAAAGCAGTGGCCGTCCACCCTTTGGATAATCCCTGAAATGTGGTAATGAACATAATAGCTGGACCAATTAGAATTAGAGTTGAAATGAAAATGCGCATACCCGGCACGGCGATGGCCAGTAGTTCAGGGTCATTATTGAAAATAGCGATTATCTGGGGAATGAAAATCTCTAGGAAGATAGTCGCAACCCCCAACAACACCACTAGAGCGAGGGAAGCTAGTCTGACAGCTGACCACAGCCTCTTCCAGAGGTGTGCCCCTAAGCAGAAGCCAACAATTGGCAGAAGACCATGGGCAACACCGACAATGGGCATAAACGCGAGGTCGGCAATACGTATCCCAATTCCCAGGGCTGCCAGCGTTATAGAACCGAAACCAGCGACAACCCGGTTGAATATGATGAAAATGATTGTTTCCGTCAGTTCCATCAAGACCGATGGCAAGCCGACACGATAGATCTGTGCAATGATAGAAAGGTTAGGTCTGAGGTGATGCAGCTTCAACCTGTAGACAGATCTTCCGCCGACCAGGTAGTAGAAACTAAGTGCGGCAGCGATTCCGCCGGATATCGTCGTCGCCAACCCGGCTCCACCGATGCCCATCTCCGGGAAAGGCCCCCAACCAAAGATAAAGAATGGGTCGAGGATGACATTCACCACAGCGCCAATAACAGTGAAAATCATTGGCTTGATGGCATCCCCAGCCGCGTGGAAAATGTTACGTGTCATGAGTCGGAAGAGAATAAATGGTATTCCCCAGCCGAAGAAGACCAGGTACTCCGCCGTCATATCGATGATCTGAGGCGGAGCCCCGAGTAGGGCAGCCAGCTGCTTGGTGAAGAAGATGATAGCAATGATGAAAACAACACTAAATACAGCAGTCAGAGGAAAGATCTGGCCAGCCACTTGGTTGGTTGCCTCGATGTTTCTTT
Organism: Dehalococcoidia bacterium; assembly: GCA_030606765.1. The sequence goes on along the minus strand of JAUWFX010000007.1, from coordinate 13,560 downwards.
CACCGAAACGCCGCGATGCTAAGGCATTGGCGCCAACACCTGTGCCAACACTAATGGCGATCACAGCAATATAAAACGGAAATGTAACGGTTACAGCGGCAATCGCCTGATAGCTGAGCTGACCCAACCAGAATGTGTCAGCCAGGTGATAGAGAGAGATGGTTACCATTGAGGCAATGCTGGGCGCACTCAGGCGGAGGAGTAGCTTGCTCAGCCGCTCTGTACCAAGACGTGCGGTAGCCTCCTGAAGCTCATCAGGTTTATCCGTCTTCATTATCCTTGCGGTCAACCATAGCTATGCAGTCCGTGATTATTTGGCACAGGAAACTGATGGAGTCATAGTCCGTGTGAAGGCACAGGCGCTTTCCAGTACTCCGGTGTTTCTGCGTTATTTTACCCCTGCGCTTGGGAGCACCGCAAGTCATCCACCCACAATTCGTATTTATTCTTACTAAATCTGTTAAGCTAGTATTACAACAGTACGGGCTGTATCGAATTGTGTTATATTCATGATTGGACCGAGCCTGAGACATATTAAATTTCAGAGTATCTTGGTTGGTAACTGGAGATGATAGAGGCATAGAAGAGGCTATGAAAATCATTGGATTAATCGGAGGCATGAGCTGGAATTCTACATTAGAGTACTATCGAATCATCAATGAGTCATTTGCCAGCAGGCTGGGCAGTCTTCATTCAGCTCCCCTGATTCTTTATAACTTAGATTTTGATGAGATTCAAAAGGCTCAGCATAAAGACCGCTGGGATGACACAGTCAATATTCTTATCGATGCAGGTAATTCTGTTAAGCGGGCTGGTGCTGACTTCTTGGTAATCTGCACTAACACTATGCATAAAGTTGCTGATGAGGTAGAGGAGAAAGTTGGCCTGCCGCTGCTTCACATTACTGATGTAACTGGCGATGCCATTAGGGAACGGGGGCTGCACCGAATAGGCCTACTGGGAACACGGTTTGTAATGAAAGAATCTTTTTATCAGGAGAGGCTTCGGGACCGCTTCGCTATTGAGGTGATTGTGCCTGGGGAAGATGATATAGATACTATCCATCAAATTATTTACAATGAACTCTGTGAGAGCAAGATTAATGCCTCTTCCCGCCGTGTTTGTGCCAAAATTGTTAGCAAACTGGTTGATAATGGTGCCGAGGGTATTGTGCTTGGATGCACTGAACTGCCCTTGCTCATCAAGTCTGGTGACATAAATGCTCCAATATTTGATACTACTCAGCTCCATGCGGAAGCAGCGGTCAACCTGGCGCTTGCCGAAGTTTAGAACTTCTGCCCCTATAGGTATGTTGCTGCACATTTCTTCGGACGTTGAACTTTATGGTGGATTGAAGACTCATATGGGGGTTTGGGTCAACGCCTTCGCCTCCGTCTGAACAACGACATACACCACAGCAGACCAATTACGATGAAAAAAAGATACGGTCGGTAGGTGACTCCTTCGCCGGTTCCGGCGAACGCTATCGCCAAGGTGGGAGGTGGTGTTAATGGAGCTACTCCCTTGGCAGGTATTTCGTAAGCAGGTATCTCGGCAGCAATTTCGTAGGCAGCTATTTTAGTATCGAGATACTGCTCAGGCGCCCAACCCAGCGGGTTGTTTCTGCCAGTAGCCTCTGCCCAGACCCATCCTGGCTCACCTTCCAGCTCAAAGAAAACCGTTGCCTCGTTATATTCAGGTAGATAAACCAATACCGCAGTGTGTCCTGAGGGAAGCACTATAGCTGAGCGAAATCCGGCAGCTTTATACATAACCGCCAGTAATACCGTCATATCTTCACAATCACCCTCCCCACTTCCATCCTCTACAATGGTTATAGCCAGCTCGTCGGCATTCTGGGCAAACTCTTCATTTCCAGTTTGGTCTATATCAGGGGTATATTTCACCCTGTCACGGACAAAATCAAATACCGCCTCTGCCCTCTGTAGCGGGTCTGGATATTCATTGGCAATCTGCTCACCCAGGCTATAGGCCAGGTCAGCCTCTTCCCCCAGGCTTTCGAAGGCTATAACCGGACGAAACCCTGTCTCAGTTATTTGATAAAAACCATCTTCACCTAAGGCTGTGGTCCTGCATATCTCCCAATCATCGAAGATATTGCCGCCTCTCTCGTAGAAACCCTCAGACGGAAATGCCGAGGCGTAACTAGCAGTCGCCACCGCAGCTAATAAGACAACTATTAGACCTAGTAAAACCCAGGCTCTCTTCATAATGGTCCGGTCAGTGCCGCATGGAGTATTAAGCCAAAGAAGACGAGATAACCAAAGATATGTAGCCCTGCAGCCACCGGGCTTTCCTTAATACGGTCAAACGGTATTTTGGGCGTTAGCTTGTCCACGATATAGAATAGGGCTACTCCAAGGAGTAAGCTTATCGCAAAGCTCATAGCTAGTAACCCCCACGTCCCGAAATCGAAGATGTACCACACTATTGGAGCTGTGACAGCAGTCAGTGCGGTAATAGCGCCGTGGATAACAAGACCAATCAGGATGAAGAAGCCGGCTATGAACAACCCGATAGCCACCGGGCTCTCGCCTATCCGTTCACGATAAGGGACATGAGGGATAAGGGCATCCAGTGCTCTGACTCCAAGCCACGCCAGAAAAGCAGAAACGAAAACCAGCAACACGACCTTAGCTGACCATATTAAAGCAATTACCCAGAAAGGGACGCCTAAACCTAACTCTGGCATATTAGTGCCTCCTTATTATCCATATTCGATTAATGGTAATGGCGTAACACGGGTTTCAACAACGGCCGCTGGTTATGTAAAGTCCACAAAACTGCTGCATTTTTCGCGGAATTATGGGACATTTCATAGGTCCGAGTACCACCCGCTTACAGCGCTATTCTATTATAGTGTAGCATTTTCCTGTCTCTAGTGTCCTTCAGAATTTCAGGGACACCATACCAATCAAGCCTGCTACAAATTGGGTATCATGTTCCAGAATACCCCTTGCAAATATTGTTAATTTGCGGTACAAATAATGTTAACTTCAATGAGCATGCATCGGCTGAACAGATTATAGGCCAAAATATAAAGGGAGGTATTAATAACAATGACAACAAAAGCGTCGCCGACCCCGCCCGCGTATCCCGTTACTTTGACAATCGATTACCCGGACAGAGCTCTTAATCGGTTAACCACGTTCTTCAGGATCTTCACAGTAATTCCAATCGCTATTATTCTGGCTTTGGTAAGTGGCACAGGCTTTGGTTGGGACAGAATGCATGACTGGGAGTGGCTATTTGCTGTGGGAGGTATCTTGTTTCTGGCAACCTTACTCATGATTCTTTTCCGGCAGAAGTACCCCAGGTGGTGGTTTGACTGGAATATAGCGCTGCTCAAGTTCAGCACGCGTGTTGGCGCTTATATTGGTCTGCTTACAGATGTGTACCCATCAACTGACGAAGAGCAGTCGGTCCACATTGAGGTCCCATATCCGGACGTCCCGAAAGACCTTAACCGTTGGCTACCGCTAGTGAAGTGGTTTCTAGCTATCCCACACTACATCGTCCTGGCCTGCCTGGCGATTGCAGCCATCGTTTGCATAGTGATAGCCTGGTTTGCCATCTTGTTTACCGGCCGCTATCCTAGAGGGCTATTTGACTTCGTAGTTGGTGTATCCAGATGGGGGCTGAGAGTAGGTGCATACACTTTTCTGTTGACAACGGACCAGTACCCTCTCTTCAGTCTGACCTAAGGGTGAATTCCAGGGACAACATACCAATCAGGCCTATTACAAATTAGATGTTATGTCCCCGGAATACCTTCGGGGATATGGTAAACTTGGACAAGAAGGCGTGGATAGGGGAAACAAGTCAAAAGCACGGGATATACTTCCGGTCCCCCGAACCAAAGAGGAAGCTAAGCAAGTCTACGACAGGCTCAGCAAGTTTTATGACTACACACTGGGGCTGTTGGGGCGAAAGTATTCGGAAATGGCGTTGGAGTGCCTATCAGTTGTAGAAAGGGAGATGGTAATGGAAATTGGTTTTGGCACCGGGCACTGCCTGAAGTGGATAGCAAAACTCGTCGGCCCGGCGGGAAAAGTTTATGGCATTGATATCTCCCCGGAAATGATAGAAAAAACGAAGAAAAGGCTGGAGAAAGAGGGACTGGCAAATAGAGTGGAGCTATGCTGCGGAGATGCAACGTGTCTGCCTTTTAATGAGAGCGCCTTCGATGCAGTTTTCCTGAGCTTTACCCTTGAGGTTTTTGACACGCCTGATATTCCCAGGGTGCTTGCCCAGATAAAGAAGGTGCTAAAGCCGGGCGGAAGGCTGGGGATTGTTGACATGTCAAAAGAGAACGGGAAGTCCGTATTCCTGAAGGTGTATGAGTGGATACACAACAAATGTCCCAAATATATTGGTTCCAGACCAATCTATGCCGAGCAATACCTGATTGACGAAGGATATCAGATAAAAAGCAAAGAAAAAATTAAAATATTCCGATGACCCGCCGAGATTATCGTCGCTATTAAGGCAATGCCTTAGCTAATTCCGGGGACACCATACCAGTTAGGTATTATGTCCCCACGAATTCCGTGCTGAAACCGCAAAACATACTGGTCGACCGTTATAGTCCTCTCTGTCAGCTTTCCTTTGTCGCACTGAGTCGTCTCCGGTCTATCTGGCCCGAGTCGGTCCTAGGCATGCTGTCAACAAACTTGATTTGCTTGGGCACTTTATATTCAGATAAGCTCTGGCGGCAAAAATTGCGTATTTCGTCCACTGTAGCACTTTGTCCTTCCTTAAGCACTATAAAAGCTGTGGGTATTTGCCCTTTGTAATCATCAAGGACACCGATACAGGCTGTTTCGACTACCGCAGGGTGTCTCAGGAGAACTTCTTCAACTGCCTCGGGGAGAATCTTAACTCCCCCCGAGGGCACTATAATAGATGATGTTTTTTCTATGAACTCCAGGTAGCCGTCCTCATCCAACTTGACCAGGTCGCCAGTATGAAACCAACCATCTTTGAGGACCTGGGCTGTGAGTTCAGGCGACTTGTAATATTCTTTCATCATCCAGGGGGCTCGGGCAACAGCTTCCCCTACGCTGCCCCGGGGTACTTCCTTGCCGTTTTTATCCAGCACTCTAAGCTCAGCCAGAGGCCTCCCTGCCGTACCTAATTTACGGTCACGAATAGCACCTATAGTGACGATTATCAACTCCGTGAGCCCGTATATTTCGCACACAGTCAAGTGAAACTTTTTCTCAAGCATTTCCATAAAAAGGGCTGAGGATTTTGCTCCGGCAGAAAGCACCTCTCTTAACGAACTAAGGTCATAGCTCTTAGTCGTCTCTTCGTCTATCAGGGCCAGGCCATTAAAGCTAGCCGGCACGCCTATAAGCATGGTTGCTTTTTCTCGCTCTACGGTGTCCAGCAGACTCTTGGAACTGAAATGAGGAAGGATTGCTATGGTGGCTCCCCTCTTAATGGGCATGAGAACAACCAAGCCAAATCCCATAAGGTAGTTAAAAGGGAGCAGACCTAAAACAACATCGTCTCTCTCCAGTTCAAATTTTTCCACCACTATGGGCAGAATTGACATGAACGACGCGTGAGTATGCACTACGCCCTTGTTCTTCCCCAGCACGCCCAGGGTGTAAAAAAGGATGGCTTCATCCTCGCCCTTTATATCGACAGAGGGTGATGCAGGGGAGCTATTGGCCACCATCCCCTTGTAGGGGTCTGTATCAACTTCAAGAACTTGGTTCAGTGGAGGGATATTGGGAAAAATTGAAGAGAGCACGGGAGAGAATCTTTCTTCGGTAATCAGGACCTTGGAATCGGATTCACGGAGCTGAGGCTCAAGTTCGGGCGCCTTAGCCCCGGCATCAAGGAGCACGCTGGTAGCTCCAGCTTTAAGCGCTCCAAAACAATTTATGACCCATTCAGGGGTACGGGACATTAGAATGGCTACGTGGTTGCCCTTCTTTATTCCCAGACTGATAAGGGCGTTTGCTATCTTGTTGGAAGTCTCATCCAATTCGCGATAGCTAACTTTGCGAGAGCCAAGGACGATGGCCGTTTGCTGTGGCACCTCGCTGGCAGTTTTTTCTAGCATCAGCTTGAGATTCATTGTCTCCCCCCAAAACTTGACGAGTTTAAAGTAAGATTATGAGCCACTTTCTTATTTCTTGTCAATGGAATCCGAGGGATCCATACCAATCAGGCTCACTCCATGGCTGGGGAAGCCGATTTTTTGAAAATTGAGGTGATTGCTTTATACTATTCGCTGACTGATATGGCGATTAGAGTATAGGCGACTCGGGAAGGTTACCTTGGGCGACAGGGGCTTAGAACTGCTGGAATTTCACAAGATAAGGGCGATACTGGCCGGCTTTACTTCGTTTCCCGCCAGCCGTGGGCTTGCACTCGACCTTGCTCCCCTCTCGAATGAGGAAGAGGTCCGCATGCGGCTCAGACAGTCGGCTGAGGCGCGCCGTTTGCTGTCACTCAGTCCAGATACCCATATCGGCGAAGTTGTTGATATTCGGGAAATGGTGAAGATGGCGGCACGCGGCAAAATCCTGGACCCTAAATCTCTGCTGGAAATTCAAAAGACGCTGGGCGCTGTCCACAGGCTGAAAAGCCACCTGATGAATCTGCCGGGTGAACTCCCGTTACTCAGCGGTCTGGCTAAGGACATTGTGGCACTGGGCCAGCTTAAAAAGGATATTGACGGCTGCTTAAGTCCGACCGGCGACATGCTGGACACTGCTTCACCTAAACTGGCGTCGGTGAGGCATAGAATGCGAGAAGTGCGCCAGGAACTGCTTACTCACCTGCAAGCCATAATCACCTCACCCAGATGGCGGAAAATAATCCAGGAGCCCATTGTGACCGAGCGGGCAGGCCGGTATGTAATTCCCGTCAAGGTGGAATGTCGCCGGCAGATAAAGGGCATTGTCCACGACGTCTCCAATACCGAAGCCACTGTGTTTATTGAGCCCTGGACAACTACGGACGTGCAGAATGAACTGCGCGAGCTGGTTGCCGAAGAGAAGGACGAAATAGAAAGAATACTGAGAACACTCAGTGCTGAAGTCGGGGCATTCGAAAGTGAAATTTCACGTAACATTGAGCTGATTGCTGAGATTGACCTGGCGCTGGCTAAGGCCAGATATGCCAGGGAAGCCAAAGCCACCGAGCCTATTATCGTGGCTGCTGATAGAAGCGCTAAGGCAGAGGGGCATGAACCGGGTGGTGTGCTCAGGCTGGTCGAAGCCAGGCATCCGCTGCTGAAAAAGAAGGCAGTGCCGCTATCGGTCGAGATTGGCCGGGACTTCTCCGTCCTGGTCATTACCGGGCCCAATACCGGTGGTAAGACGGTCGCTCTCAAGACGATAGGACTTCTCAGCCTGATGGCGCAAGCTGGCTTACCCATTCCGGCTCAGGCAGAAAGCCGCATCCCCGTTTATGACGGCGTATATGCCGACATCGGTGATGAGCAGAGCATCGAGCAGACCCTTTCCACCTTCAGCTGGCACATAGGCAACATCGTGCACATTATCAATAACGCCACGGCGCAGAGCTTGGTGCTGTTAGACGAACTGGGCACCAACACCGACCCGGGCGAAGGTTCGGCTCTCGGCCGCGCTATCCTGCTTAATTTTCTATCACAGGGAACGATGGCCGTAGCCACCACTCACTACGCCGAATTAAAGGCACTGGCTCACGCTACCGGCGGCATGGAAAATGCGGCTCTGGATGTTGACCCCGTTACGATGGCACCCACCTATCACCTGACAGTGGGTATCCCGGGCGGCAGCAATGCGCTGGCTACAGCATCCCGCCTGGGACTGCCTGCGGAGATTGTCGCCCGTGCCCGGCATATGCTTTCCAAGGGCGCCCAGGAGATTGAGGCTTTGCTTACCCATCTGGTGACCGAGCAGAAGAATGCTGAGTCGCTTCGTCACAGCCTGGAGAAGGAACTGAATGAAGCGGAACAGAACGAGGCTGACTTGAAAAACAGGCTCCGCCAGTTAGAAGAGGAGAAGCGAAAAATCATCAAGGAGGCCCGTGACCAGGTAGTTCGCGAGGCTGCCGAACTACAGATGAAAATTCGTGAGGCAGCAGCGGAGTTGCGCAAGGAAAAATCCCGGGAAAGAATCGAGCAGGCGAAAAAGGCGTTAGCCGAGGCACAGGAGCGGTTGGATGCCGGGGTATGGCAGGCCAGACCGGCGGTTGGGATAGACGAAACAGAAGCCGGGGCAGGTCCAATCACCGCAGGTGATACCGTCTGGCTGAAAGAGGCTGGCGTGCCAGCGGCCGTATTATCAGTATCTGAAGAACGTGGGCTCGTCGAAGTCCAGGCCGGGAAAGTGAAGATGACCCTCAGGCTGGACAGCGTGGAGAAGAGGATATCATCAACTGGCGTGGTGAAGACGGGCAGCGCCCTGATAAGGAAGGAGATGCGCAAGCCCAGGGTCTCTCTCGAGCTTGACCTGCGGGGAAAGAGGGCTGAGGAGGTCGAGCCGGCGCTGGAAGACTACCTTAACGAAGCGTCTTTATGCGGCTTGAGCCGGGTCCGCATCATTCACGGTATCGGCACGGGCACCGTGCGTCAGATTGTCAGGGAGATTCTGGTCTCTCATCCGCTGGTCACGTCTTTCCGGCCCGGGGAACAAGGCGAGGGCGGCGACGGCGTTACCATAGTCAGCATGTAGCCAGAGTATTTCGTTTGAGCCATTGATATTATGTTTGTATCAAAGAGGTTTTGTCTCGGCAGGTCGAAGATGCTTGGCTTCCTGGACGAGCTGGCTTTGACCGAAGGCAAGGCGATATCGTTATATCTCCCGCAGGGCACGCCTCAAGCCAGAATGGAAAATCTGCTGGGAAAGGTGTTTGCCGCAACTGCCATACCGCCAGGCGTGGCTGAGACTATTGCCGGCTCGAGAATGGGAGCGGCGTTTTTCTGGAGCCCGCCGCAAATGTACGTGGTCCTGCCCCCATTCCCGATTGCAGAAGAATATATCACCGACGGCTATGATGCTGGGCTGTTGCGTTCCCTTCTCAGTCATGACTTCCTTATCGCTCTGGTCCTGGTCCGCCTGGGAGCATACAGCATTGGCATCTGTCGGGGCACAGAGCTCATAGATAGCAAGACGGGAACAGGCCTGGTGCACGCCCGCCACAAGAAGGGCGGCTCCTCGCAGGCACGGTTTGCCCGACACCGGGAAAACCAGATAGAGCAGTTTCTGGGCCGGGTTTGCGGTCACGTGCGGGAGCATATCGAGTCTCATGCCCGGTCACTCGACTATCTGGTCTATGGCGGAGCAAGAACTACCATGCTCTCACTGCGTAAACGATGCCCGTTCCTAAACCAATTTGACGACCGCATCCTGCGGACGCTGCTGGATATACCCGATCCACGCCAGGCGGTATTAGAAAAAGCCATCGGCACCGTCTGGTCAACCGATGTTATCGGATGGTGCGAGGATGACTCTTAACGAATTCCAGGGGCACCATACCAATTAGACCTACTACAAGTCAGGTATTATTTCCCCAGAATCCAAATGTTGTATAATAGGTACAGGTAAATCCAGCGTGAGGAAACCTACACGAGTGCGAAGAACCGGAAGCGAGGGATGGGAAATAACTTTCGAAGCGTAAAGGGAGGTTACATTTATGAGAATAGCAATCATCGGAGCAAGCGGACAGATTGGGGCATTCATTCGCGATGAAGCCCTGGCGCGGGGTCATAAGGTAACTGCAATCGTGCGCCATCCTGAGAAGATAACCGTGCAGAACCCAAGCCTTACCGTTGTGAAAGCGGACATCCTTAAAGATAAGGCCGACGAACTCGTGAAAGGTCATGACGCGGTCATAAGTGCCTACAATCCTGGCTGGAGCAATCCCGATATCTACAATGAGCAAATCAAGGGTTATAAGGCGATTATCAGCGGGGTCAAGAAGTCCGGAATCAAAAGACTGCTGGTTGTCGGTGGGGCGGGAACTCTTGAAGTCGCCCCTGGCGTGCAGCTTTTGGATACGGCGAGTTTCCCGGAGCAGGTGAAAAAAGGAGTGCTGGCAACCAGAGAAACACTTTACATGCTAAAGAAAGAAAAGGAACTTGAGTGGACATTCTTGAGCCCGCCAGCCTCGATCGCCCCCGGAGAGAGGACGGGGCATTACCGGGTTGGGAAAGACCAGCTTCTTAAGAACAAAGAGGGAGAAAGCAAAATCTCCACGCAGGACTACGCCGTCGCCATGCTCAATGAACTGGAGCATCCGCAACACATTCGCGAACGATTCACTGTCGCTTACTGAATTCCAAGGACACCATACCGATTAGGCCTACTACAAATCAGGTATTGTGTTCCCAGAATACGAAGCTATCGTCATTCGTGTGGTTCTGGCTGCACCTTGGCCTGGGTTCTCGCCGGCAGGCCCCAGATGTGGATGAAGCCAGGGGAGGCACTCTGGTCAAAGGCATCGCCCTTGTCGTAAGTAGCCAGGCTGTAGTCATAAAGGGAGTAGGGCGACTTTCTACCCACTATCTGGCAGTTACCTTTGAAAAGCTTTACCTTTATGGTGCCGGTGACGTACCTTTGTGTGCTTTCCACATAGGCGGCTAAGTCCCGGCGCATACCTGTAAACCACAGCCCATTGTAGATGAGGTCGGCATACTCAGCGGCCACCTTTGCCTTGAAGCGGAGCTGTTCCTTGGCCAGCACCAGGTCTTCCAGGGCCTGGTGAGCTTTCAGCAGGACTACGGCGGTTGGCGCCTCATAAACCTCCCTTGATTTTATGCCCACAAGTCTATTTTCAATGTGGTCAATCCGTCCTATACCATGCTGGCCAGCTAGGTCATGAACCTTCTGGACAAGGGCGACGCCGTCTAACTTTTGGCCATCAAGGCTTACCGGTATCCCGTGGTCAAAGCCAATCTCCAGATAAGCAGGCCGAGCCGGTGTTTTTTCAGGCGACTTTGTCCACAGGAAGACATCCTCGGGTGGCTCGTTCCAGGCGTGTTCCAGCACGCCGCATTCAATACTCCTGCCCCACAGGTTCTCGTCGATGGAATAGGGACTAGCCTTGGTGATAGGGACAGGAATATTGTGGGCCTGGGCATATTCAATTGTTTGCTCCCGGGTCATATTCCATGCCCGAGCTGGAGCTATTACCTTTAGATCGGGGGCTAAAGCGGCTACGCCTACATCAATCCTCACCTGGTCATTGCCCTTGCCGGTGCAGCCGTGAGCTACCACTGTTGCCCCTTCCTTCTTAGCTGTTTCCACCAGAAGTCGGGCGATTAGAGGACGGCCCAGGGCTGTGGCTAAGGGATACTGCCCTTCATAAACGGCATCGGCTTGGAGGGCGGGAAAAACAAACGACTCGATAAAGGTCTCCTTGGCGTCGACTACCAGCGCTTTTATGGCTCCGACTTTGAGCGCTTTTTGTCTAATAGCCTCAAAATCAGGCACATTGCCTATATCCACGGTGAGGGTGATGACTTTCGAGCTATAGCTTTCTTCAAGCCATTTTATCGCCACGGAAGTATCCAGACCGCCGCTGTAGGCCAATACTACCTTATCTGACATATCATAACCTCCTCCGGAGAAGTCCTAATATCTGTACTCCAGATTGTTTAGCGTTTCGCAATTTTCCCTAACACATCCTCTAAAATGCCTATCGCCTTGTCCACCGCCTTTTCGGTGATGATAAGGGGAGGCATAAAGCGCAGAACATTTGGTTTCACTTCGTTAACCAATAAGCCTCTGGTAATACAAGCCAGTACCAACTTCCCGGCGATTTCCTGGTCGAATTCCAAAACTATCAGAAGTCCCCGTCCTCTTAGCTCAGTGATAAAATCAAACTGCCGCTTCAGGCTTTCTAATTTGGTCATAAAATAATTCCCTACTCGCTTAACCTTTCCAGGTATGTCGTTATCAATGATGTATTTCAGAGTGGCATGAGCGGCGGAGCAGACCAGTGGGTTGCCACCAAAGGTAGAGCCGTGCTCGCCCGGGGAAAAAAGGGAGACCTTTTCTCTGGCTAAGAGAGCGCCGATGGGTACACCACTGCCCAGTCCCTTTGCCAAAGTCATTATGTCTGGCTCGACCCCATACTGCTCATAGGCGAAGAGGGTTCCGGTTCGACCAATGCCCGTCTGGATTTCATCAAGAATTAACAGAATTCCATTCTGACGGCACCAGTATTGCACTTTCTCAAGGTAGTCCGGGCTGGGAATGTTGACCCCACCTTCACCCTGTATGGGTTCTAGCATTACAGCGCAAGTCTGGGCTGTGGCAGCCTCCTTAATCGCTTCTACATCGTTGAATTCAACGTGGACGAAGCCACCTGGCAAGGGGGCATATGCCTCCTGGAACTTGTGTTGCCCCGTCGCAGCAGTCATTGCCAGTGTCCGCCCGTGGAAGGACCCGTTGGCAGTTATGATCTCGTAGGCGCCATTGAGATTAAGCTTCCCATATCTACGTGCCAGTTTGACTGCTCCTTCGTTGGCTTCTGCACCGCTGTTGCAGAGGAAGACCTTATGGAGACTGCTGTTTTCCACGAGGAGCTGTGCCAGCTCTATCTGGGGAACGGTATAGAACTGGTTTGAAGTGTGAATTAGCTTTCTGGCCTGCCTTTCCAAGGCCTGAACTACTACTGGAGGGCAATGCCCCAGACAATTTACCGCCCAGCCGCCAACAAGGTCAAGGTATTCCCTGCCTTGGTCGTCCCACACTTGAGTACCCTGGCCTCGAACTAGGGTAACAGGGAAACGCTTGAAGGTGCTGAGAAACAGTTTCTGCTCCAGCTCAGGCCAGTTAGTCTGGGACAACGGTAGTACCTCCGACGCCATTCGTAATTTCGCTGAGCAGGGCGTGAGATACCCTGCCGTTGATAATCCGTGCCTCACTCACGTGTGTCAGTGCTCGGAGGCACGCTTCTACCTTGGGCACCATTCCGCCCGAGGCTGTGCCAGAGGACAGCAAGTTCCTTGCCTCGGCAGCGGTGAGCCTGGGTATGGTCTTGCCTGACTTATCTTGGATACCATCAACGTCGGTGAGGAAGACAAGCTTGTCAGCGCCTGTGGCCGCGGCAATTTCCCCCGCCACAGCATCTCCGTTGACGTTGAGCAACATCATATCGCTATTGACCGCGCCTGAGCATATCGGTGCCACCACTGGCATGAATCCTTCTCTTACCAGGAGGTTCAGTAGCGTAGCGTCGACCTTCACGATCTCACCAACAAATCCCAGTTCACGGCTCTTGACGCGTGCCCGGAGCAAATTGCCGTCGGTGCCACTTAGCCCTATTGTTCTTCCTCCCAGAGCTTGGATAGCTGCCACCAGTTCTTTGTTGACCAGTCCTGCCAGCACTGCGGTTGCTACTCTCAGACCTTCGTCATCAGTCACCCTCAACCCATCCACAAACTTGGTCGGAATACCCATCTTCGAAAACCAATCGGAAATGTGCTGCCCGCCACCGTGAACTACAACTACCGATACCTGCTTCTCTTGCAGCAGCACCAAATCCTCCAGGGTCGTGTCATGACTGCCCAGTGTACTGCCACCT
>JAUWFX010000136.1 GCA_030606765.1 Dehalococcoidia bacterium | reverse complement strand
GTCGCACTTTCCTGCCGGGATGAGAGGACCATACACGTCCTCTCCAACTCTGATGATGGTGGTTACCGAGCCACCCCTGACCGCCATCCCCAGTATCTCGGACCCTCTAACGCTCAATCCATCGGCAATTGCTGCCTTTCCGAGCAGCTCCGACATCAGAATGACCCCCTGACCGCCAACACCAGTGATTAGTATGTTAAATTCTCTTACCATTTCTTTCACTCCTGTATTATAGCATTGTAGGGGCAAACTTGGGCACAGAGGCTGCAACCTGTGCATAGCGCGGCGTCAATCACCGCTTTATCCCCTTGTTTTATTATCGCTGGACAACCCAGAAGTTTGATGCAGGCATCACACTTGGGGTTGCATTTGTCTTGGTCTACGTGGTAGGGAACAATCTTCTCTCCCGCTTTTTTCTTATCCCTCAACTCAATCATGGTGCACAGCCCTCGGAAAACCAGGACCGCCGGCCCCTGGAACCTCATTGCTTTTTCTACGGTCTCGGTTGCTGCTTTCAGGTCAAAGGGGTCGATAACCTCGACGAATTTCACTCCGCAGGCTCTGGCTACATCCTCTGCTCTTAGGGCGGCAGTCTCATCTCCGGTAGCGGTATAGCCGGTGCCGGGGTGAGGCTGGAAACCAGTCATAGCCGTGGCTGAGTTGTCAAGCACAACCATGGTGATATTTGCCTTGTTATAGACGGCGTTTATCAGCGGTGGTATCCCAGCATGGAAGAAGGTTGAATCGCCCAGGTGAGCTATTATCGGGGCTTCCACTACACGCGCCATACCATTGGCAAGCCCAAAGCTTCCTCCCATACAGACGGTGGTATCAACAGCATGTAGTGGTGGGTTCAAGGCCAGGGTGTAGCAGCCAATATCACTGGGATAGATAGGCTCTACATCTTCGCCGTAGTCTTTGGCTACTCTCTGTGCTGCCGTAGTGATGGCACGGAAGGAGGCGCGGTGGGGGCAGCCAGGACATAAGGCCGGTGGCCTCAAGGGCAAAAGCGGAGCTGCCTCTTGCTGTAGCTTATCTAGCTCGGCGAAGTCGACCGGGAGCTTGGATTTGGTCAACTTGGCAATAGCCTCGGTGACCCCTCTAGTGGATAGCTCTCCTATCCGAGACACTACGTCCTTCCCGTGAATCTTGACCCCTATATTATGCTCTCCCGCTATGGCTTTTACATGAAGCTCAACAAACGGGTCTAGCTCCTCCACTACCAGTATCTCCTTCACTGACGTTAGCAGTTTTATTATCAGTTCCTCGGGGAGGGGGTTCGGGGTTCCAATCTTCAGTATGGAGACCTCGTCCTCAAGTCCCAGCCATTTTACCGCCTCCATAGTATAGCTGTACGACAATCCGCAGGCGATAATACCTAACTTGGCGTTATCTACCAAGTTGAGTTGATTATAGGGCATGGTATTTACAGCTTTCCTTATTTTTTCTAACCTTTCCAACATTAAGGGTTTGTTTATTCTGGCTGTACGGGGAACATAGACCAACAGGCCGGGATCTTTTTTAAAGGAGCCCTTTCTCCTTTCCCGTGATATTTCTCCCAGGACAATATCACTCCGCCCATGGCCTATCCTGGTCACTGACCTGACCATGAAAAGCTGCCCGAATTCTTCGGACAATCTAAAAGCGTCAGCCGTCATGTCTTTCGCTTCCTGCAGTGAGGATGGCTCAAGAACCGGTATGTTGCCCTGCAGGGCGACGTAACGGCTATCCTGCTCATTCTGCGAGCTCCAGGCCCAGGGGTCATCAGCCACCACGACAACGAACCCTCCTTTCGTGCGGATATGGCTGGCGGTCATCAACGGGTCATGAGCCACGTTTAGCCCAACATGTTTCATTGATGCCATGGCCCTTACGCCACAGATTGAAGCGCCCAGGGCACCCTCAAAGGCCGTCTTCTCATTGGTTGACCACTCAACATACATGTCGACCTCTTTCGCTACCCCAGCCAGGTTTTCCAGTATTTCACTTGATGGCGTACCAGGGTAGGCAGTGGCAACCTGAACCCCAGCCTCTATTGCCCCCCTTGCTATCGCTTCATTGCCCAGGACAAAGATTCTTTCTCCGGGAGCATCGGAACTAATGGTTAATTCTTTCAAGCTAACCTCCTTTCTCGCGTTGATACGCAGTTCAAAACGGTTGGAAATGTCATGGTCAGTCTCTTCCGCTTCAACTCAAACGTCCTCAACTGCTTAACTTAGCGTATTTTTCTCTCAGTTTTGGCTTTTCTATCTTACCGGTGGGATTGCGCGGTACCCGATCAAATATAATGCGCCGCGGTCTCTTGTAGCGGGGCAAATTCTGTTCACAGAACTGATTTACCTCTTCCTCAGTCAGCGTCTCCCCAGGCTTGGGGTCGATTACAGCTACAGCTATCTCCCCCAGTCTCTCATCGGGAATTCCAATCACTCCGGCATCGTAAATCTTTTCGTGTCGCCGCAGAACTTCCTCTACCTCTACAGGAAAGATGTTCTCACCCCCGGTGATGACCAGATCCTTCTTTCTATCGACAATGTAGACGAACCTCTCATCATCCTGCTTCGCCATATCGCCGGTATATAGCCAGCCATCTTTTAAGGTTTCCGCGGTTTTTTCCGGGTTCTTGTAGTATTCCCTCATCACCCCGTTGCCCTTGACCAGCAACTCGCCAACTTGTCCGCGAGGAACATCCTCACCTTTATCATTGACGATGCGAGTCTCCCAATTAAAGCCAGCCTTGCCCGTAGCTTCCAGCTTATGCGAATCCTCTATGTTAAGGTGCACACATCCCGGTCCCGTGGTTTCGCTTAGCCCATAATTGGATGCGTATTGCATATCGGGGAAGTATTCTTTCCAGCGCCTAATCAGACTCGGTGGTATAGGCTGCGCCCCGGTATGCATAAGCCGCCAGCAGCTTAAATCATAGTCCTCTTTCTTCAGTTCTCCTTTATCCAGAGCAAGAAGAATGTCTTGAACCCAGGGCACCAGCAACCAGACTATAGTTCCTCTCTCCTTGTGGACGGCTTCAAACAGATTCTTGGGGTTGAATTCAGTTAGCAACACAGCCCGAGCACCCACAATCAGGTTTCCGAACCAATGCATTTTGGCTCCGGTGTGGTACAAGGGCGGAATGAGGATGAAGTTGTCGTCATGGCTTTGATAATGGTGACGGTTCTCCGTGATAGCAGCGCACTCCATATTCTTGTGGGTAAGCAGTATCGGCTTGGGCGCCCCGGTGGTGCCTGAAGTGAAGTAGAGCCCACACTCGTCGTCATCCCTTAAGCCTGCTTCTACCAGCTGAGGAGAAGACTTACTTACTACCTGCTCAAAGTCCTCCATACCTTCAGGTATGGATTGGCCAACGACGATATAGTTCTTAATTGTCGGTAGCTGGGAACGGACTTCTTTTACCCGGTCAATAAATTGCTCACTCAGAATCATTAGTTTGCCTTCAGCAATATCAGCACAATATTTAGAGTCTTGACTGGTAAACCTAAAGTTGAGGGGGACTGCCCATGCCCCCGTTCTAATGAGGCCAAAATATGCCTCCAGCCAGTTAATGGAGTTCATCATCCAATGTATTACCTTATCGCCTTTCCTAATCCCTCGGTCGATAAGGGCATTGGCAACCCTGTTTACCCTTTCGTCAAACTCCTTCCAAGTTATTTCTTTTCTTAGCCCCTGGCTCGGTCTTAGTTCAATAAGCGCAGTATCGTTGGGATACATTCGTCTATTTCTGACTACCATCTCCGATATGGTCATCTTTCTATCACCTCCCTCTAGCTCAAGTCTCCTTAGTTTTCACAAAAACTCGGGCAGCATCTTAGAGAGATAACATTTATCCACGGTTTTCCCTGAGGGGGAATCATCCTAACGCCTGAGCATAACATTCCTTTGAATGTTTGTCAATCCTGTGTACTCGTTCATATGATTAGTGACACTTCTTTTTTTCGTCATTGCGAGGAGCGATAGCGACGAAGCAATCTCTAAGCGAGATTCCTCAGTCCAACTATAGCCGGCTCCAGGTTCGCAATGAGATTGCCGCGCCTTCGGCTCGCAATGACACGGAAGGTTATTACCCGATGTTACAAACATTCAAAGTGTCACCCATCCATCTGAACTAGATCAGTCTTCGTACGTACTAGGAGGTTAGTACCAGGTTCTCGGAATTAGCAATCCCAGGGACACCATACCAATTAGGCTTGCTATTAGGTATGGTGTCCCCAGAATACCTGTTAAGCAATACGCTCTTTGGGGATATGGTAAACTTGGACAAGAAGGTGTGGATAGGGGAAACAAGTCAAAAGCATGGGATATACTTCCGGCCCCCCGAACCAAAGAGGAAGCTAAGGAAGTCTACGACAGGCTCAGCAAGGTTTATGACTACACACTGGGGCTGTTGGGGCGAAAGTATTTGGAAATGGCGTTGGAGCGCCTATCAGTTGTAGAAGGGGAGACGGTACTGGAAATTGGTTTTGGCAC
>JAUWFX010000075.1 GCA_030606765.1 Dehalococcoidia bacterium | reverse complement strand
CGGTGGCATGAAGCTTGGAGTGGAGGGTGAAGATATTCTCGGAGTAATGGAGGGAATAGGATTTCTCCGGGCTACGAGTCTCGGGAAAAAGGTAGATGTTGGAAAGAAAGTAGCGGTGATTGGTGGAGGTAATACAGCTATTGATTGTGCCCGCACAGCAAAGCGATTAGGAGCAGAAGAGGTAACCATTGTTTATCGTCGTTCTCGCGCTGAGATGCCAGCTTCCGTGGAAGAAGTAACAGCAGCAGAAACCGAAGGAATAAAGATCGAGTTCCTGACTACTCCAAGCCGCTTCTCTGCCGGGAACAAAAAGCTTGCCAAGATGGAGTGTGTGCGGATGAAGCTTGGGGAACCAGACGCCAGTGGTCGTCCTCGCCCTATCCCCGTCAAGGGTTCTGAATTTACTGTTCCAGTGGATACAGTGATTGCTGCCTTGGGACAAGTTCCGGAAACAGATTTTGCTAAGAAGTTGGGAGTTTCACTTTCCAAGAGAGGCACGATAGAAATTGATGCCAGGACGGGGGGGACCAATGTTGAAGGAGTATTCGCTGGAGGCGATGTAGTTACCGGACCTGCTTTCGTGATTGACGCCATTGCAGCAGGGAAAAAGGCAGCTCGCTCCATCCACCAATATTTGAACGGACAACCTCTTGAGATTGAGGAACCGGGAAAGGAACCAGAGAAGTTGTCCCAGGAAGAGATAGAGGACTGCAAAAGGCGTTTTCCTCCCAGAAATAAGGTGGAGATGAGGGAAGGACCTGTTAAGAAGAGGGTGCAGGACTTCCGTGAAGTGGCTTTGGGATATTCTCTAGAGGAAGCCCTAGAGGAAGCTTCACGCTGTCTGGCTGGACAAATCGAAGGGTGCATAGAATGCCATGAATGTGAACGTCGATGTGAGCCAGAAGCGATAGTCTATGCAATGAAAGATGAAACCATTGCACTAGAGGTAGGCGCGATAATCCTCGCTTCAGGACTCGGCTTATATGATATTTCATCGATAACAGAATACGGCTATGGGAAAATAAAGAACGTGATTACTGCCATGGAATTTGAAAGGTTGACTGCTGCCTCCGGACCTACTATGGGAGAACTTAAGCGTCCTTCGGATGGCAGGATACCTGAGAATATAGCTTTTGTCCAATGTGTTGGGTCTCGCGATTTCAGGAATAAAGCTTATTGCTCAAGTGTCTGCTGCATGCACGCCACCAAGGAGGCAATGCTGGCTTTCGAGCATCATCCAGGAACAAAATCCACCATTTTCTACATGGATATGAGAGCTGTGGGTAAAAGGTTCCAGGAATACATTGCTAGGGCTAAAAAGGAATACAATGTGACTTATATCAGAAGTCGCCCTGGCAGAATCGAAGTTAACCCCGATAATAATAATCCTATTATTTGGTATGAGGAAACCACCAGCGGAGAGATAAAGAGCTTTGAGGCGGAACTGGTGGTTCTTGCCCAAGCCATGGTTCCTCAAACCACCAAAAAATTGGCGAAAACACTTGGTATAGAGTTAAGCGAAGATGGCTTTGTAGAGGTTCCAGATAAATTACTACAACCACTGGATACTACAAGGTCGGGCATTTTTGCCTGTGGCTATGTCCATAGTCCTCGCGATATCCCGGACTCAGTAACCCAGGCCTCGGGGGCAGCAGGCAGAGCTGCTGAAGCTATAGCAGGAGGCAAGTAAAGTGGAAGAAGCGCGTATTGGAGTTTTTGTTTGTCATTGTGGCATAAATATCGGGGCATATGTCAACGTCCCGGACGTTGTTGAATATGCCAAACAGCTACCAAACGTAGTGCATGCTGAACGCAATTTGTTTACCTGTTCTGAGGAAGGGATTTCAGCAATTAAGAAAGGGATAAAGGAATACAATTTGAATCGGGTCCTAGTAGCTTCCTGTACTCCTAGAACCCATGAGCCGCTCTTCCGAGCTGCTTGTGAAGAAGCGGGCTTAAACAAATACCTTTTCGAGTTTGTTAACATAAGAGACCAATGCTCCTGGGTGCATATGCGTGAGCCTCAGAAAGCTACGGAAAAGGCTAAAGATCTGATAAGGATGGGAGTGGCCAAAGCCAGGTTGCTGGAGCCGTTGGAGGAGATTGAAATAAAGGTAGCTCCTTCGGTATTAATAATTGGTGGAGGAATTGTTGGAATGGAGGCAGCCTTGAACCTGGCCAATCAGGGTTTTGATGTTCATATAGTGGAGAAGGAGCCAGAGCTTGGAGGGACTCTTCGCAGTATTCATAAACTTTTTCCCACGAATCAAGAAGCGATGAAGTTAATCAAACCACTTGTTGAACAAGTCAAAAACCATCCTAAGATCAAGACTCATCTCTCGTCCAGAGTAAAACAAGTAACTGGATTTATAGGCAACTTCGATGTCAGTCTGGACCAAAAGGGAGAGGAAAACAAATTCAATGTGGGTACTATTATAGTAGCCACCGGAGCTGACGCGTTAAAACCGACGGGTCGATATGGCTATGGGAAGATGACTAATGTACTCACTCAACTGGAGCTAGAGGGACGAATGAAGAAAGGGGAATCCTTGGGTCAGAATGTTGTGATGGTCAATTGTGTGGGAGCCCGGGTTCCTGAGAGGACTTATTGCAGCAGAATCTGCTGCATGACGGCAATTAAAAATGCCTCCCTTATTAAAGAATCGAATCCAAAGGCAAAGGTCTGGATATTGCACCGAGACCTCATGACTTATGGTGCGGATTTCGAGAACTATTATCGAAAAGCCATGGAGCTGGGAGTCAGATTCATCAGATATAGCTTGGAAAGACCTCCTGAAGTTATCGGGGATGGGAAAGCTGAAAAGATAAAGGTGTACCATGAACTATGGAGAAGGGAAATAGAACTTCCCTGTGATATGATTGTTTTAACTACTCCTCTTATCCCTGCCGAGGATAACCAAGATATCTCCAAGATACTTAAAGTCTCCTTAGATGAGTTTGGTTTCTTCTTGGAAGCACACTTAAAGCTCCGACCTGTAGAATTTGCCATGGATGGCGTTTACATTTGTGGCTCAGCACGCTGGCCCACAGATGTAACTGAAGGAATTTCTCAAGCCTATGCTGCTGCTTCAAAAGCAGCCGGTCCCCTGAGAATGGGTTATGTCAAGCCTGAGGCGATAAACGCATTGGTTAATGAGGATAAGTGCTCAGGCTGTGGCATTTGCGAACTTTTGTGCCCTTTCCAGGCTATTGAGCTTCAGCTTAGAGATGCGAAGAGGGTGTCCCATATAAATGAAGCAGTATGCAAGGGTTGTGGCACCTGCGGTGCTGCCTGCCCCTCAGGAGCTATTGCCATGCACCACTTCACTGATGAGCAAATTCTAGCTCAGGTAGAAGCTTTATTTAGCTAAATGAATTGAGATGGAGTTCACCAAATGTTTCGGATTATTTCTAGAGAAACTTCAGGGACGAAAATTCATCTGTTCAAAATCGAAACACCGGCAATTGGTAGAAAAGCGCTGGCGGGGCAGTTTGTTGTCAGCAGGATTGATAAAAGGGACGAGCGTATTCCTTTGACGCTTGCTGACTGGGATGGGAAGGAAGGCAGTGTTACGTGGTGTTTATGGAAGTGAGAGCGATGACCTTCAGGCTGGCGCTGCTGAAAGCCGGTGACTTCACTGTTGACTTTGTTGGTCCTCTTGGTGTACTATCGCATTTTAACAAATTTGGTACTGTAGTCTGTGTGGCGGGAGGAGGATGATGAATGCTCAGGCTGTGGGATTTGCCGACTTTTGTGTCCCTTTCAGGCTATTGAGGTTCAGCCTAGAGATGGTAAGAGAGTGTCCCATGTCAATGAAGCAATATGTAAGGGTTGTGGCACCTGCGGTGCTGCCTACCCATCAGGAGCTATCACCATGCACCACTTCACTGATGAGCAAATTCTAGCTCAGGTAGAAGTTTTATTTAGCTAAATGAATTGAGATGGAGTTCACCAAATGTTTCGGATTATTTCTAGAGATACTTTAGCGACGAAAATTCACCTGTTCAAAATCGAAGCGCCGGCAGTTGCTAGGAAAGCACAGCCAGGACAGTTTGTTGTCGTCAGGGTTGATGAAAGGGGCGAGCGTATCCCTCTGACTATTGCTGACTGGAATGAGAAGGAAGGCAGTGTCAGCATGGTGTTTATGGAAGTAGGAGCGACAACCTTCAGACTGGCGCAGCTCAAAGCCGAGGAATCCGTTGCTGACTTTGTTGGTCCTCTCGGTGTACCTTCGGATATTGAGAAATTTGGCACCATGGTCTGCGTAGCAGGAGGGGTTGGTGTTGCGGTAATAACGCCTATTGCCAAGGCGCTGAAGGAGAAGGGAAACAATATCATCTCCATCTTGGGGGCACGCAGCAAGGACTTGCTCTTCTGGGAAGACAAGCTACGCAATGCCAGCCACCAGCTAATAGTCACTACTGATGACGGGACGTATGGTCGCAAAGGGGTGGTAACTGAGCCACTGAAGGAGTTGCTTGAGAGTGGGGAGAAGGTTGACCGAGTCATTGCTATTGGCCCGACGGTCATGATGAAATTCTGTGCCAAAACCACCCAGCCTTTTGGGGTAAAGACCATTGTCAGCCTGAATCCGATAATGGTTGATGGTACCGGGATGTGCGGCTGTTGCCGGGTATCGGTTGGTGGCGCAACCAAGTTTGCCTGCGTCGATGGCCCCGATTTTGACGGACATCAAGTAGACTGGGACTTACTCGCGGCCCGGCAACGTATTTATCTTGATGAGGAAAAACGCTCTTTTGAGCGTTGGCAGGCTGAGATGGCCAAGCGTTCTTGAAGGGAGGTCTAATCACCATATATGGCTAAGGTGAATCTTAACAGGGAGCCAATGACAAAGCAGGACCCCAAGGTGCGGGGTAAGAACTTCAACGAGGTTGCCTTGGGCTACAGTGCCGAGCAGGCCAAAGCCGAGGCAAGCCGTTGTATCCAGTGTCCCAAGCAGCCCTGTATTGATGGCTGCCCGGTGGAGATAGATATCCCCGGTTTTATCAAGGCTGTCCTTGATGATAATATGCCCGAAGCGGTAAGGATACTCAAGGATAAGAACAGCCTGCCCGGCATCTGCGGGCGGGTCTGCCCGCAAGAGACACAGTGTGAACAAACATGCTCGCTAGCTAAGAAAGAAGCGCCTATTGCCATCGGACGCTTGGAGCGTTACGTAGCTGATTGGGAGCGGACTAATATGGGGGCGCTGAACCCCAAAGCTGAGCCGCCCAAACCAACTGGTAAACGGGTGGCGGTGGTCGGTTCAGGACCAGCCGGACTGGTTGCCGCTGCCGATTTAGCCAAGCTCGGCCATAGCGTTACTCTTTTTGAGGCATTGCATGTGGCTGGCGGGGTGCTGATGTATGGCATCCCCGAGTTCAGGCTACCCAAAGAAATTGTACAGGCTGAGGTTGCCTACGTCGCTTCCCTGGGGGTGAAGATTGAGCTGGATTCGGTGGTGGGAAAAGTGATGACACTGGCTGAATTGCTGGAGAGCGGCTACCATGCTCTTTTCCTGGGTACTGGTGCTGGAGCACCCATGTTCATGGACATTCCCGGCGAGAACTTAAATGGCATCTATTCAGCGAATGAGTTCCTGACCCGTGTTAATCTGATGAAGGCGTACCAGTTTCCTGAATATGATACTCCGGTGTTGGTGGCCAGAAGGGTGGCAGTGATTGGTGGCGGTAATGTAGCTATGGACTCAGCCCGGTGTGCCCTCCGACTTGGTGCTGACGAGGTTTACATTATCTACCGTCGCTCAGAGGTAGAGATGCCTGCCCGCCGTGAGGAAGGTGAGAATGCCCAGGAGGAGGGAATCCAGTTCAAGCTGCTGACCAACCCAAAGAGATATATCGGCAATGAGTCGAACTGGGTAGTTGGTATGGAGTGTTACGAGATGGGGCTGGGTGAGCCTGATGAGAGCGGTCGGCGGCGCCCCATTGCCAAAGAGGGAAGTGAGTTTACCCTGGATGTGGATATGGTGGTAGCTGCCTTGGGCACCCGTCCCAATCCCCTTATTGCTCAAACTACTCCTGATTTGAAGACAACCAAGTGGGGTACGGTAGTGGCTGATGAGACTACCGGCAATACGATGAAAAACAGAGTCTGGGCTGGTGGGGATATAGTTACCGGCGCCGCTACGGTGATAAGCGCTATGGGCGCTGCTCGCCGCGCAGCAAGGGATATAGACGAATATTTGAGAGGGTAGTTATGAGCGAGATACAGGATTGCCTTTTTGGGACAGATATGATATTAGTTATCCGTGTTATTGAGCTGGCAAGTAAGTGTGAATTGGAACTACCCTTTTTGTTTAATAGGGGGCTAAATGGACAACTTTGAACCAAAAATAGTAGCTTTTTGCTGTAACTGGTGTTCTTATGCTGGTGCTGACCTTGCTGGCACTTCCAGAATACAGTATTCTCCCAATATAAGAGTGATCAGGGTCATGTGTAGCGGTAGGGTAAATCCCCTCTTTGTGCTTAAGGCACTTAGCATTGGTGCTGATGGCGTGTTAATTCTTGGTTGCCATCCCGGCGACTGCCACTACATTGAAGGAAATTACAAGACAATGCGCCGCATCCCGCTGCTGAAGAAGATGTTGAAGCAGCTTGGGATAGAGGAAGAAAGAGTTCGGCTGGAGTGGGTTTCTGCGTCTGAAGGAGCAAAATTTGCTGAAGTAACTAATAGTTTTACTCAATCCATAAAAAACCTGGGGCCAAGTATATTGGGCAATTTAAAGCAGAGTTCTAAGGAGGCAAAGCATGGCTAAACTTAAGATAGCTCTTTACTGGGCGGCTAGTTGTGGTGGTTGTGACATCGCCACTCTGGCAATAGGCGACAAAATTTTGAAGCTGGCTGAGGCTGCCGACATCGTGTTCTGGCCGATAGGCCTGGATTTCAAGTATGCTGACGTAGAGAAGATGCCAGATAAAAGTATTGATGCCTGTCTATTTAATGGTGCTATTCGGACTTCGGAGAATGAGCATGTTGCCAAGCTCTTACGAGCCAAATCTAAAATAATGATCGCTTTTGGCTCTTGTGCTTATGAAGGCTGTATCCCCGGGCTGTCCAATTTTTACAACCGGCAGCTGACGTTCGAACGCGTCTATATCGAAACCCCAACGACTGATAATCCTGAGAAAATCCTTCCTCAGACGAAAGTTAAGGTACCCGAGGGCGAACTCGAGCTTCCCGAGTTCTATGATACGGTTAAGACTCTAGCCCAAACCGTGGACGTCGATTATTTCGTCCCCGGTTGTCCCCCGGAAGAAAAGACTACCTGGCTTGCCCTTGAGGCTTTGGTTACAGGCAAGTTACCACCAAAAGGGACTGTCATAAGTCATTCGGTAAAGGCTGTTTGCGATGAGTGTCCTCGTGTTAAGGAAGAAAAGAAGATTAAGAAGTTTTATCGACCCTATGAAATAATCCCTGAACCGGAAAAGTGTCTGCTGGAGCAGGGTTTGCTATGCTACGGCATAGCTACTCGAGGGGGCTGTGGTGCTCTCTGCCCTCAGGCCAATATGCCTTGCACCGGCTGTTACGGGCCAGTAGAAGGAGTAGTTGACCAGGGAGCTCATTTTTTGAGTGCTCTCTCATCTATCATTGACTCCAACGACCCTGAGGAGATTCAAAGGATAATTGATGATATTCCCGATCCGGCAGGCACTTTTTACCGCTACAGTCTGCCAGATTCATTACTCAGGAGGGCGAGGATAAAATGAAAAAAATAATGATAGACCCCATCACCCGACTTGAAGGGCACGGTAAAATCGCCATCTTCCTCAATGACGATGGTGGGGTAGCTAACGTTTATTTCCAGGTTCCTGAACTCAGAGGTTTCGAGAAATTTTCTGAGGGCCGACCAGCCGAGGACATGCCTCAGATAACTCAGCGTATCTGTGGTGTCTGCCCTGAAGCCCACCATATGGCATCAACCAAAGCCTTAGATGACCTGTTTCATGTCGAACCAACCAGCGCAGCCAGAAAGCTTCGCGAGCTTCTCTACAGCGCCTTCTACGTAACTGACCATACCACTCACTTCTACATTCTTGCTGCCCCCGATTTTATTATGGGACCGGATGCTCCTCCCGCTGAGCGCAATATTCTGGGAGTAATTGCTAAAGTGGGGCTGGAGCTGGGAGGTGCTGTAATCAAAACCCGCCATGAAAATCACTGGGTTATCCAGACAATTGGTGGCCGTCCAATACACCCCTGCTTCGGACTGCCCGGCGGTGTAAGCAAAGCCATAAATGAAGAGGAAAGGGCAAAGATAGAAGAAATAGCCAAATCGTCGGTGGAGTTCGGCAAATTATCGCTCAAAGTCTTTGATGACGTGGTTCTCAAGAACAAAGAGTATTTGG
>JAUWFX010000056.1 GCA_030606765.1 Dehalococcoidia bacterium | reverse complement strand
TTCGATTTAATGGAATTTTGCCCCGGGGAGGGGCCAGGTTCTTGTGCTTTTCTATTGGCTAAATTAGCTTACAAGCTTATCGGTTGCACTATGCCACAAGAAGGATGATGAGGGGCAATATAAGTTTAGGTAGGGTCTTCGGTATCCCCCTGCGACTCCATTATACCTGGTTTATTATCTTCGCTCTGGTTACCTCTTCACTCGTGCTTTACCCCTTTGAGCAGCCTTACCCTATAGAGCAGAGGATAATTTTGGGCATATTAACCAGCTTGCTCTTTTTTGCTTCCATCCTTACCCATGAACTAGCCCACAGCATCCTGGCTATTCGTAACAATATTCCAGTTAAAGAGATTACCCTCTTTGTTTTTGGCGGTGTTTCTCAGATAACTAAGGAAGCGACTCGCCCCAGAGTAGAATTCTCAATAGCTATAGTCGGCCCTTTAACCAGCCTGGCTCTGGGTGGTATTTTTTACGGATTGCATCTTTTACTGGCAGGAACGCAGCAAATCTTGGCCGCTAGCTTAATGCAATGGCTAGCTTTGATAAATGTGATTCTAGCTGTATTTAACTTAATCCCCGGTTTTCCATTAGACGGAGGCAGAATATTTCGTGCCCTCGTGTGGCAAAGGACTCACGATTACCATAGAGCAACCCGCACCGCTACCAAAGTGGGGCAAGGGATAGCTTATGCCTTTATCGCCGGAGGCCTTGCCCTTATTATTTTTGTTCCCCAGTTATGGCTTACCGGCCTGTGGCTAATATTCATTGGCTGGTTTCTCCGTGATGCGGCCAGAGCTAGTTATCAGCAAGTCTTACTCCGCGATGCCTTTATTGGTATCACAGCACGCCAGGTTACGGATTATGATTGTCCCCTAATCCCTCCCCACCTGAACTTAATGGAGCTAGTCCAGCAACATATATTGCCCGCAGGGCGAAGTTGCTTCCTGGTAAGCTGGGGAGCTGAGTTAGAGGGCATGGTCACCCTGCAGCAGATAAAGAAAGTCCCCCGCACCCGTTGGGCAATTACCTCTGTGCAGGATATCATGACCCCGGCAAGCAAACTAAAGGTAGCTTATGCTGACCAAGATGCCTTGAGTGTGCTCCAAGAAATGAATGGGGGAAATGCCAATCATATACCGGTAATAGAAGCCGGGAAAGTCATTGGAATAATAAACCGAGAAGATATAGCTCGCTTTCTTCGCACCCGAGCCGACTTCGGGATAAGATCAACACCCAGATAGCTATTATCGAGACGCTAGAATAATATCTCTTATCCAGGAAAGGTTCATCATCTAATGTGAGCCGCCAGGGTCTCGAACCCTGAACCTGCTGATTAAGAGTCAGCTGCTCTACCAATTGAGCTAGCGGCCCGTCAAAGCTAAAGGTTAGTTTTCTGACGTTAAATTGACGTTATTTTTCCCAGACATGCCATTTTTACCAAGTGGTAGAACCTCATCCAGTAACGCCATAGCCTCTGATTGCATCCCCTCAATTATATGGCTGTAGACATCCATTGTAAAGGCTACACTAGAATGCCCCAGGGCTTCAGAGATAACCTTTGGCTTCGCACCACGTAATAGCATAAGGCTGGCAAAGGTATGGAGTAAATCGTGGCGGAAGGGGATACTATAGTTATAATTGTGTCGCAACAAAGACGAAAGAAGTGCCTTATAGAACCTGAGGATATACCTGAAAAATTGGCGTTATTTTGGCATTAAATTGTTTGGGACTGGTTGTTACCAGTCGACACTCCACGAACAAAACAGGGTTTTGGTGATTTACACAAAGGTTCTATTTTATACGTAAGGTGACTTTTTGGGACATCTGGCTTAGAATCAGAAGTTATCATTGTTATCCCCGTCGTTGTTTTTATTGCTATGGGTGGTCTGTCCCATCTTTGATGTGTTGCTTCTATTCTCGTCTTGTTCTCTTGCGATATATTCCCTTTGAGGCTTCTTGGGGGTATAATTGAATTATTGGAAAGCCAATAAAAAGAATCCTTCTTATTTAGGGAGGTGGAGAATTAAGATAATACTTAGTTCGAGGAGACACCATTACGTGGCAAGAGTTAGCATCTTTTTAATTACTTTAGCCTTGATTGTAGGGATGGTAGGCTGTGGTAGTGGTGGTGAGTACGACCTCACTATCGCCAGTACCGCTGGAGAGTCGGTAATCACCCCTGGAGAGGGGACTTTTCACTATGAAGGAGGGACAGTGGTGAACCTGGTGGCCACTCCATATGCTGGCTACCGCTTTGTCAACTGGACTGGTAGCGTAGGCACGATTGCCAATGTCAATGCTGCCTCAACCACCATCACCATGAACGACAGCTACTCGATAACGGCTAACTTCGAGGCGATTCCGGCCGGTCAGTACAGCCTGACCATCTCCAGCACCACGGAAGGTTGGCTGTTATGTGGTAACGTCACCACTCCCGGAGAAGGCACGTTTATCTATAGCTCAGGAACGGTGGTCAACCTGGTGGCTCAGGCTGAGGAAGGCTGCCAGTTTGTCGGCTGGACTGGCGATGTGGGCACCATTGCCGATGTCAACGCCGCTACCACCACCATCACCATGAACGGAGACTACTCCATAAGGGCCAACTTTAGGCCCTACTTTTCCCCCATGGTCGCCGGAGGCGGCTTGCACACGGTGGGGGTTAAGGCCGATGGTACCGTGGTCGCCGTGGGAGCGAACGACTGGAGGCAATGCCAGGTCGGCGGCTGGACGGGCATCATCCAGGTCGCCGCAGGCGGTTATCACACGGTGGGGCTTAAGTCCGACGGCACCGTGGTCGCCGTGGGAGCGAACTGGTCTGGGCAGTGCGCTGTCAGCGGCTGGACGAACATCACCCAAGTTGCCGCAGGCTGGTATTACACGGTGGGGCTCAAGTCCGACGGCACCGTGGTCGCAGTGGGATTGAACAACTACGGGCAGTGCGATGTCGGCACCCGGAGCTGGACGGGCATCATCCAGGTCGCCACAAGCAGTGAGCACACGGTGGGACTTAGGTCCGACGGCACCGTGGTCGCCGTGGGAAACAACGCCTATGTGCAGTGTGATGTCGGAGACTGGACGGACATCGTCCAGGTCGCCGCAGGCAGCTGGCACACCGTGGGGCTTAAGTCCGACGGCACCGTGGTCACCGTGGGAGACAACATCTACGGGCAGTGCAATGTCGGCGGCTGGTCAGCTATCTTGCAGGTCTCCGCAGGCTACTGGCACACCGTGGGGCTTAGGTCCGACGGCACCGTGGTCGCCGTGGGAGATAACCCCTCCGGGCGGTGCGATGTCGGCGGCTGGACGAACATCGTCCACGTCGCCGCAGGCAGTAGGCACACGGTGGGGCTTAAATCCGACGGCACCGTAGTCGCCGTGGGCTACACCTACGGCAAGGTCGGCGGCTGGGACCTGTTTTGAACTTTCCCCGTACCTCCGCCCATAACGGCAGAGGTACGGTCATATTGTCGTTGCGAGCCACCTTCCGTCTTATCATTTCGCGCCCCACATCTTTTATCATTGCGAGCGAAGCGTGGCAATCTCATTGCCCCCACCGAGATTGCTTCTTCGCTACGCTCCTCGCAAAGACAGAGAGAGGAAGAGCTTTCTCCGGTCGAGAAGACGGCCATAATAGGCTTGTTGGCGCTGGTTTCAGTGGCACTGGCTGTCTGGGCGACGAGGCTCCGAGGCAGCACAGGTGGCTCTGATTCGATAAAGCTTCAAGCTGTCCTCAAACTTCACTGAGCCAGCAATTCACAGGTTCTTCTATATGGGGTTAGCTAGTGGCATAATTGAATTAAGAGGTGGTGGAAGTGAAGAAGCTATTCTTGATTATCCTTGCAATCCTACTCGCAGGGTTAGTTCTACTAGGTTTAATTGATACTGTCGTTTCTATTCCCAATGCCAGTGTTTCTGTTAAGAAGGTAACTGGCAATATGAGCGAGACAAGCAATTCTTCGGCAAGTGCCACGATAACCATTACGATGACAGGAATACTTAATGAGTAGTCCAGCTAGTGGATTTGGAGAGAGGTAAAGGTAAGAATGATACCGAGTTGCGGAGATATGAAAAAGTTATGGCACTTCTAGGAAGTGTGATGAAGAGTAAATGTCCTAGATGTAAAGGAAGCGGCAGAATAGACTGTCCCGTATGTAAGGGTAAAGGTAAAATCCCTCCTGAAAGCATTGACCTCGGTTTTAAACGGCAATGGACGGTCTGTCCGGACAGAGAATGTAGAGGCACAGGACAAATAACTTGCCCTAATTGCCAGGGCAGTGGGTGGCTTTAGTTAGTGAGCGGTAACGGGTGTTGAGTTGGTGCTACATTAAATTGTCGCAGGGGCAACCCAGCCCAGTCGACCTTGAACGTATAGACATTGCTTAGACCAGACACTCTATTCTGCTTGATAATGCTAAAAATTTCAAACTATGGTTTGATTACTTACCCCGAATTTATCATTAACATTTCCGAGTCCCATAAGAGAGGTTAATAGGTTAACCAAGACTGAGGCTGGGCACTACATCCAGGTCATAACCACTTATCTTGCCAGCTTGGAAATGATAATAGCCACAAGCAGCCACCATAGCAGCACTATCAGTACATAAGTGGGGAGGGGGAATAAGAACCGGAATAGGCGAGTTGGCAAGGAAATGCTGGGTTAATGTCTTATTGGCTGTCAATTTCAGCGAGAGCATCTCTAATTACCTGTTTCAGTTCATCTGGAGTGAATGGTTTAGGTAGAAACGGTCTTTTGGTTCCTTCAAGGAATTGGGCAATATAGTCACTCATGACATCGCCAGTGGTGAATATGACCCTGCGGGCGAGCTCAGGGTGTTCTTGTTCCAGATACTGGTATAGTTGGATTCCATCCATACCCGGTGTCCTGATATCACTCAGGCAAAGGTCATAGCTCTTATCATCCACCATCTTCTTGGCGATCAATCCATTCATAGCAATGTCGACATCAAAGCCTTCAGCCATGAGCATTCTCCGGCATATCTGGCTGACGACAGGCTCATCCTCAACCACCAAGGCTTTCCTACGATGTGTATTGCCTTGAGTCATACAGTTCTCCTCCCTGGTGGCCGCCCACCGGTAATTCGACGACAAAAGTGGCTCCTTTACCCAGCTCACTTTGGGCGTATATCCTGCCGCCGTGATTGGTGACTATCCCATAGGAAATACTCAGGCCTAACCCGGTACCTTCACCTACCTCCTTGGTAGTGAAGAAGGGTAAGAACAGCTTACGCATATTCTCGGGAGAAATCCCCGGGCCATCATCTGAAAACGATACTTTGATGTTGCCACCAACTCTCTCGGTAGTAATGGTAAGCGTTCCCTCTTTATGAGCCGCCATCATGGCTTGCTCAGCGTTGAGAACGATATTGATAAAGACCTGCTGTATCTGGAACAGGTCAGCTATGATTTCCGGGAGATGATTGTCAAACCGGGTTGTCACCCGGATATTATTGACTTTGTGTTCATAGGCTCGCAGACTAAGCACGTCTTCTACAACAGCATTTACCTGTACTGCCTTTCTTTCTGCCGTATGTTTCCGGGCGAAGGTGAGGAGGTGCTTGAGTACTGCGGCAGCCCGTTGGGCTTCATTGTAGATCGACTTCAGATCTTCCTTAGCACCATCCGACATTTCTTCATCCAAAAGCAGCTGAGACAGCCCAATGACTCCGGTCAGCGGGTTATTCAGCTCATGGGCGATGCCGGCTGCCATTTCACCAATTGACGCCAACCGGTCGGTGAGGTAGAGCCGATCCTGCTTGGCGCGCTCTTCAGTTACATCACCTAGGATAAGCAGAACTTCATCTTCCCCCATCCGGAGTATGTTGGCCACAAACATTTTCTCTTGACCATTCACCCTATGTCTGAACTCGTGCGTGACATTAGACGTCTTGCCGGAGCGTGCCTTCGGTATTGCCTGCGATAACTCCTCTGTCGGTATGATTTCGGAAATTGGTTTTGTCTCTACCTCTGCCTCCTTCTTCTTGAAGGCATCATAGAATGCCCGGTTGGCCAGTTTTATTTTCTCATCATCACCAATCACAAGTACGGCGCTAGGTGTGGTGGCCAGGATACGGTCAATCAGTCCTTTCTGGGCCTTGGTATTGGATTCTGCCTTCTCTAGGGCTTCAATTGTACTGTTTATATCTTTTGCAAGCTTGGTTATTTCATCGTTTCCCTGGATGGTTAAGCGCTTTGAGAGATCACCGGTAGTGCCGAGGTTGCCCATGAACTCGCCCACGCGTGCTACTCTGGAGATTACCAGCCTCTTTAGTAGCGGAGCGAATAGAAATGCACAGAGAAGCGCAAATGCCATGATCGCAAGCAAGAAATATCTTATTGTAGCCACACTCTGGGCATAGATAGTTCGGGGCATGGTTAGTCTGAAGATGATAGCCGGATTTCCATAGATGTCCTTCAGTAAAAAATATCCTGCCATAGACTCTGAGCTTATCGCACGGACCAGGACCGGTGCCTCTATTGTCAGAGACAAGCGTGCGACTTCAAGATCTGAGGGCATGTTCGTATCGTTGACAGTCATTAGGACGAGAGGTAAGTGTATAGTATCAGAGAGTGCGCCGACCACACTTGAATCCATGAACTGAGCCATGATGATTGTCCCCTCAATTGGCCCCTCTCTTTCGCTGGTAACGATGGGTCGGGAAGAAACCAGCAACGGGCCTTCCGGAAGCAGGATAATTCCTATCACGCTGTCGTCTACGCCCTCGTGACGTATGAGGGCTTCGTCAGAAATATGCTCCTGCAAGCTCTCTGGAATAGGCACCTCTTCTTCAGTGTTCAGGTCGAACGCCTCACCGTGCACAAGACGACCTGAGTTGTCGATGATCAATATGAAATTGAGTTCAGCGTCAGCGAATGTCGCGTCGATAAAGTTGACTTCGAGGTAGTCCTCATTCTCACTAGGAGATTTGACGAAATTGTAGGTATCGTCCCAGGCTGCCCAATCGCGATTCAGAATATCCAGTCTCCGAAGCTCGTCATCGAAAGCGCCAATGGCTTGTTCAACCATCTGACTGGTGTTTTGCTCCTCACTTCGCTGAAAGCTACGCATGAAGAGCAGCATATATACTATAGTCAGAACAACAACCACAGTTACAGCGACTGCTACGGCTAGTCCCATCTTCCGACTCAATGACATAGTTCTATACCCGCTACTTTCTTATGCGAATCTTCTCAACATAATTCACCTTTCACTTACCTACTTCAACTCGATTGGTTCTCACCTTGAGTATCAAAATTTTAATAAAAGTTCTATAGCTTGTCTATGACCAAAAAGTCCTACATTTGGACATTAAGATTTTCTTGCCATAGCCTAAAAGTACCAAGGAGAGGGAAAATCCCCTAATCTACAAGTAAAACGAATTTAATTGGAGAGAGTTAATGGCTAAATAGTCATAATGCTAATAGCAGTTGCTGTTTATGCCTTCAAGCATCCTGATATTGACGATTGGCGAGGGCACTAGCCGTATACTTCAGACAATACTATATCCTCTGCAGAGATATAGTATTGTCTGCTGGGATATATCTAGGTAGTTCCAATGCTTCAACGCATCCCCAAAATCCAAATAGGTCAGAGACAGGTATATCTATTTCAAGAAGGGGGTATGCCCTTTGGATCGGGCGATGGACTCGCTCTAATCGTTGTTTATGTTCCGGTAGAGTCTCAAGCTATCCTCATATTATAGTCACGTATAACGAGCCTGTTAAAATACCACAAGGATAGCTTGAGTTGTAGCGCCACAACTCACCAATCTTGTTTGCCCGTTAGCTTCAAATCATGCCTGAAAAATTGGCGTTATTTTGGCGTTAAATTGTTTGGGATGGGTCGGGATCTAATGGGACTTTACTAACAAAACAGGGTTTTGGTTATTGACACTAAGGTTCTATTTTATACGTAAAGGGACATTATGGGACATCTGGCTTAGAATTAAGAGTCAGCTGCTCTACCAATTGAGCTAGCGGCCCATACTGGCTAGGTCAGAATTCCTTGCCACCATTTTGCCACCATTCTCTCCTGTAACCCCCACAAGACATATCTATAAGTATCAAGAGTAATGCCAATATTGGCGTGCCC
Organism: Dehalococcoidia bacterium; assembly: GCA_030606765.1. The sequence continues at coordinate 2,012 of JAUWFX010000056.1, read as the reverse complement.
CAGCCTTTCACTTATTATTTTAGGGTGTACGCCACCTTTTAGCAAGAGGGTAGCGTGAGTGTGTCTAAGGTCGTGAAAACTGTCGAAATTCATTTCACTCTCTTGAGAGAGAACATAATTAAAGTTGTGATCGGTATACCGCTTATCCCGAATTTTTGCCTGGGAATAACTTGCCAGGTCTCTATGCTTACGGTCAAGTCGCGAGGCCAGTTTTGATACTTCTTGATTAAGGCGCTGATTGTATTCATCGGCTGTACGTGTAGCCTAGAGCTTTTGTGCCTCTTCCTCTTTGCGCCCTCGAATCTTTTTTAACCACCAGCCATAGTCAAAAGCCCTCACGTCAGCCATGTATGCTTCGCCCTTTTCTAGGTATGCCTCGATGGCTTTTCCGACAGCTAGTGTGAACTCTTCGTGTTCCTTATCGTTCAGATATTTCTTGGCGTCATCAACAGGCGGAGTTATAGATACAAATGCAGCACACCATCTATCCTCATATTCCTTTTTCCGTCGTTCCGCCTCAGCCCTTTGATATGCCCTCATTATCAACGATTCAACTCGGATCATCGGGTCAATAACCCATGTGGCATAGGCATGTAGGAAATATCTACTTACAATATCCATACACCCAGACAGCCACCTTGTTATAGCGGCCAAGGATTTGTTAAATTCAACCCTCTCGTTGTCATGTAGATAAGTATCCAGGGCTGCCATGATCTCCTGGATATTGAGCTGTGATGTCTTCCTTAGAATGCGAGCTTCCCAGGCATTCATACGCTCTAATGCATGGGAATTAAGCCTCCGCTCATCTTCAGGTTCTAAGTTGAATAGTCTCGCTAACTCAATCATCGGCGATTCCTGACACATATATTTTACCACATGCAGGCTTTGGAAGGCATCCAGCCCGAATATGTCTTCGAATGTTAGCATTAAGGAATAGTGCCGACAAGTAGAGCTATAACGAATGAACTAACTTTATGGTTTATGGTAAAATGAAGCTTCGCTAATGAAAATTCTTCGTGAAGTCGGCATAACTATTCTTATCGCCGTAGCCGTTTTTGTTTGCCTTCGGCTCACTGTACAGAGCTATACTGTGGTAATGTCCAGTATGGAGCCCAATTTCCAAGACGGTGAGTGCATTATGGTTAACAAGGTGAGTTACCGCTCCTCTGGCCCACAGCGAGGAGAGGTAATAGTCTTTACCCCGCCGTTTGCTTCCCAATACCCTTTCATCAAACGCGTTATCGGCTTGCCCGGCGAGACCGTGGAGATTAAAGATGAAAAGGTTTTTATCGACGGCATCCCCCTGGAGGAGGAATATATCATGGCGCCGCCAAACTACACGATGCCAGCCACAGAAGTTCCCGAGAACGAATACCTCGTCCTCGGCGACAATCGCAATAGCAGTAACGACTCACATAATGACTGGACTGTGCCCCGGGATAATATCATTGGCAGGGCCTGGTTTATCTACTGGCCACCAAGCAAATGGGGGGTAGTCAAACATTACAGCTACCCGGAGTTGGACGTAGCCAGTGAGCAAGAAATGATGGTTAGCCATTCGTTTGGGGTGCAACTTGAGTGACAAGGTGCTAGATATATTCAAGACGGCCGGAGCAATAAAAGAAGGCCATTTCCTGCTCGCCTCAGGATTACACTCACCTGTTTATTGGGAAAAGTTTCGCATCTTGCAGCACCCGCATCTTACTGAGAAACTGTGTCGCCTTATCGCCCAACACTTTAAAAGGCAAAAAATAGACGTAGTTGCCGGGCCAACCACCGGCGGCATTATTTTGGCCTTTGAAACCGCCCGCCAATTAGGAGCGAGGAGCATCTTCGCCGAAAAAGAGGGAGAGGTAAGGGTCTTCCGACGCGATTTTGAAATTGCGCCTGGCGAACACATCCTTATTGTTGATGACATCCTGACCACAGGAAGCTCGCTCAGAGAGACGATAAGTGCTGTAGCTAAACAGGGGGGGATTGTCATTGGTATTGGAGTACTTGTCGACCGCAGT
>JAUWFX010000149.1 GCA_030606765.1 Dehalococcoidia bacterium | reverse complement strand
GCTCGTCTACGAGGACCCTCTCTATCCTTCGCGATTGAGAGAAATCTATGATTATCCACCGGTGCTTTACGTGAGGGGTAGCCTCCCGGCTCAGGACGAGCCTTCGCTGGCCATAGTCGGTACCCGTCGTCCCACCATGTACGGGAGGCAGGTAACTGAGGAGATCGTGGCCGACCTAGCGCAAAGTAAGATCACGATTGTCAGCGGACTAGCGCGAGGAATTGACTCTGTGGCCCATCGGGCTGCTCTGGATGCCGGGGGCAAAACCGTAGCTGTGTTTGGCTCCGGTCTGGATATCGTCTATCCCGGGGAAAATGCCAAACTGGCTCAAGCTATTATGGAACACGGAGCTCTGGTCAGTGAATATCCCTTAGGCGTCAAGCCTCGGGCTGAGAACTTCCCGCTCCGAAATCGCATTATGAGCGGCTTGAGCCTGGGGGTGCTGGTGGTGGAAGCTGGAGAAAGGAGTGGGGCTTTGATTACGGCCCATCAGGCAGTGGAACAGAATCGAGAGGTCTTCGCTATCCCCGGCAGCATCCTCTCACCGGCCAGCCAGGGAACTAACCGTCTTATTCAAGAAGGAGCCAAGTTAGTTTGCAATTACACTGATATTCTCCAGGAACTAAACCTGACCATTGTAGTCCAGCAAGCAGAAATTAAGGAATTCCCCCCGGCTGACGAGGTTGAATCCGCTATACTAAAGCAATTGAGCTCCGAGCCCAGTCATATAGATGAAATTTGCCGCCGCAGCGGTTTGACTATGCCGGAAGTAAGCAGCACTCTATCGATGCTGGAGTTAAAGGGGATAGCCAAGCAAGTGGGAAGTATGAACTATGTGCTGGCTCGGAGGAATTAAGGCAAGGTAAATCATGGCAAGTAAATTAGTTATCGTCGAATCTCCAGCCAAAGCAAGGACGTTAAATAAAATCCTCGGACGCAGCTATAGTGTAAAAGCATCTGTGGGGCATGTGCGTGATTTGCCCAGGGCAAGCCTCGGGGTAGATATAGACAAGGGTTTCATCCCCAAGTATGTCATTCCAGTGGGTAAGAAAAAGATAGTTGGCGAAATCAAAAAGGCAGCTAGTAAGGCTAGTTCTATCTATTTGGCTACTGACCCTGACCGCGAGGGAGAGGCAATTTCCTGGCACCTGGTACAAGCAGCCAAGCTGGAAAAGGATGATATACCCATTCAGCGCGTAGTTTTTCAGGAAATAACCAAGGACGCAGTTCAAGAGGCCTTCCAAAATCCCCGCTCTATTGATATGAACCTGGTGGATGCCCAGCAAGCCCGTCGTATCCTCGATAGACTTGTGGGCTACAAGCTGAGTCCGCTCTTGTGGAGAAAGGTGCAGAGGGGACTTTCCGCAGGCAGAGTTCAATCGGTGACTGTGAGGATGATTGTTGACCGCGAGCGGGAGATTCAAGACTTTATTCCCCAGGAGTACTGGATTATGGAAGTTGAGCTAGCCCTGCCTGAAGGAAAGGAAGCGAGTTTTAAAGCCAGGCTGTTTGCCCTAGCCAATGGCACCAAGCTGGATATTGGCAATAAAGATGAAGCAGAAAGGGTTACCGCTGACTTAGAAAAGGCTGAATATGCAGTTAAGGCGGTGGTAATTAAACAGGTAGCTCGTCAGCCGGCCCCGCCTTTTATCACGAGCACCTTGCAGCAAGAGGCCTGGCAGAGGCTGCACTTCACCGCCGGGCGAACTATGGCTATTGCCCAGCAACTTTACGAAGGCTTGCCCTTGGGCAGGGAAGGCTCGGTGGGACTTATTACCTATATGCGCACCGATTCTACCCATGTGGCTGCCTCTGCCATAAGCGAGGCGAGGGAGTTTGTCGGCGAGAAATACGGAGCCAAATTTCTCCCACCAAAGCCACGTAGTTTTACCAGGAAAGCGAAGTGGGCCCAGGAAGCTCACGAGGCAATTCGGCCCACGAAAATTTACCGCCAACCAGAGCAACTCAGGCCATTTCTTAATCCAGCTCAGCAAAAGCTCTACGAGCTTATCTGGAAGCGCATGGTCGCCAGTCAAATGTCAGCAGCTTTATACGACACAGCCAACGTGGAGATAGAGGCAAGCAATGCTGCTGCGAGCGAAACGATTGGGTCCCCAAAAAGTTCGCCAAACTTTTTGGGTGAAAAACAACCTCAAGGATATCTACTCAAGGCAAGTAGCTCTGTGGTTAAATTTCCTGGTTTTATGGGTGTTTACAGCGAAGGCAAGGATGAAGATGAACGAAGGGAAAGATTTATTTCCTTGCCCAAGCTGAGAATTAGAGATAAATTGATTTACCTGGGAATCCTTCCCGAACAATGTTTTACCCAGCCGCCACCTCGCTACACTGAGGCCACATTGATAAAAGCGCTGGAGCAGAAAGGAATCGGACGCCCCAGTACCTATGCCCCTATCCTGTCCACCATTCAGGAGAGAGATTACGTTAACAAAGTCGATGGCAAATTCCACCCCACGGAACTAGGGATAACTGTCAACAAAATCTTGGCTGAGCATTTCCCTAAAATCGTCGACCCTGCTTTCACGGCTCAGATGGAAGAACAACTAGACGAAATAGCTAATGGTAAATATGAATGGATAGCTGCTTTGCAGGAATTTTATCCCCCCTTCCAAGATATGTTGGATAAAGCTTGGATAAATTTAGAAAAGGTCAACATGACCCAAGTGAGCGAAGAGACATGTCCCAATTGCGGTCGCCCCATGGTCATAAAGGTCGGGCGTTTCGGTAAATTTCTCGCCTGTAGCGGCTATCCCGACTGTAAAACAACCATGCCCTACGCAGTTAAAACCGGGGTTTCTTGCCCCAAATGTGGCGGCGAACTCGTGAAAAGAGTCAGTAAGAAGAAGAAAAAGGTATTTTATGGGTGTAGCAAGTTTCCCAAATGCCAATTCGCCGTAAACCGCAGGCCAATAGCTCAGCCTTGCCCTGACTGTGGCAATCTTTTAGTACAATACAGAGAGGGTTGGGCTAAATGCGTGGCTTGCCAGCATAAAGTAAAACTATCTGGCCTGGAGAAACAAAAAGAGGGGGTAGCCTTATGAAAATTCTAGTTATCCATGGACCAAATTTGAATATGCTGGGCAAAAGAGAAAAATCACTTTACGGAGAAAAGACCTTGGGCGAAATCGATGCCCTGCTGAAGAAAGAAGCCCAGGCCTTAAATGTCGAAGTGGTGACATTTCAGTCTAATCATGAAGGGGCGCTCATAGATTTTATTCAAGAGCAAACGGATTCCGCCCAGGGCATAATAATTAACCCTGGTGCCCTCACCCACTACGGATTTTCTCTGCTCGATGCCCTGGTTGACAGCAAATTACCGGTAATCGAAGTCCATTTATCAGATATTTACCACCGTGAGGAGTGGCGTGCCAAGTCTGTGATTGCCCCTATAGCTGAACAGCAGATAATTGGCTTGGGCTGGAGAGGATATATTACTGCCTTGCAAGTCTTGGCCGGCAAGCTGAAGGGAGAGGCTTAGCGGTCAGGATTTTAAGCAGGAGACTTTATCTGAAAGTGGCAAAAAGGGGGCCTTCTTCTGACATTCTCAGGATTGGCGTTTCTTAAAATCTTCTAGGTCAAGCGTATTTATGAAATCCTTATATGCTGATAGCCCTTGCAGTTCTTGTTCATCAACTTTACCTTCGGGTTTGCCCGTTTCCTCATCAAGTATGATGCCCGCTTTTTCTAACACCGCTTCTTCAGCATATATTGGTGCTTTAACTCTTACAGCCAAGGCCAAAGCATCGCTAGGTCGAGAATCAATATCTAATGCACCACCATCAATGGTGAGAGCAAGTCTGGCATAGAAAGTATCTTCCTTAAGTCCACTTACCACAATATACTCAACTGAAGCCCCCAAGGTAGAAATTACAGATTGCAACAAATCATGCGTCAAAGGGCGAGATAGCTCGACATTTTGCAGCTTTACGGCAATAGCATCTGCTTCAGCAGGACCAATCCAAATGGGTAGATAACGATTAGTTCCCTT
>JAUWFX010000082.1 GCA_030606765.1 Dehalococcoidia bacterium | reverse complement strand
CCACTTCCTCTTTGCTCAATCCGCTAGAGGCGGTAATAGTAATTTTTTGTTCTTTACCTGTGCCCTTATCAAGAGCGCTAACATTAAGGATGCCATCGGCATTTATATCGAAAGTCACCTCAATCTGGGGCATACCTCTTGGCGCCGGTAGGATGCCATCGAGCATAAAGCGCCCCAATGTTCGGTTATCAGCAGCCATAGGACGTTCCCCTTGAAGAACGTGTATTTCAACGCTTGGTTGATTGTCACCAGCAGTGCTGAAAATCTGGCTCTTTGAAGTGGGTATTGTGGTGTTGCGAGAAATAAGCGGTGTCGCTACCCCTCCCAGCGTTTCTATCCCCAGAGTGAGTGGGGTGACATCAAGAAGAAGGATTTCTCCGACTTCGCCCGTAAGCACCCCAGCCTGAATGGCAGCACCTAAAGCTACTGCCTCATCTGGATTGATTCCCTTGACGGGCTCCCGGCCAAAGAATTGCGTTACGGTCTCCTGAACTTTGGGCATCCTTGTTTGACCACCGACAAGAATTATATTATCGATTTGGCTTGCCGTGAGCTTGGCATCGCTTAGGGCCTTGCGGCAAGGTTCAATGCTCCTCTCTATTAGGTCGTCTGATAACTGCTCTAACTTAGCCCGAGTCAGGGTCATGCTAAGGTGCTTGGGACCGCCGGCATCGGCAGTAATAAAGGGGAGGCTTATCTCTGTTTGAGCTACTGTAGATAATTCTTTCTTAGCCTTTTCAGCGGTGTCTTTCAACCTCTGTAATGCCATCTTGTCTTGCTTCAAATCGATGCCTTGTTCTTTCTTGAATTCATCACACACCCAGTCCATAATCCTCTGGTCGATGTCATCGCCACCGAGGTGGGTATCACCATTGGTTGCCTTAACTTGGAAGATGCCCTCCCCTATAGCAAGGATAGAAATATCGAAAGTTCCACCACCAAGGTCATAAACAGCAATGGTTTGATCTTGTTTCTTGTCCATTCCGTAAGCCAGTGATGATGCAGTGGGCTCGTTAATAATGCGTAAGACGTTAAGCCCCGCTATGACGCCGGCATCTTTAGTGGCATTTCGCTGGCTATCGTTAAAATAGGCTGGCACCGTGATTACAGCATCTTCGACCTGCTCCCCAAGATAAGCCTCAGCATCAGCCTTCAGTTTTTGTAATATCATGGCTGAAATTTCCTGGGGACCATACTCCTTGTTCCCCATTACCACCCGGCAATCGCCATTGGAAGCCTCGGTGATCTTATATGGTAGGCGCTTCATATCGTTCTGAACAATGCGGCTCTTAAACTTGCGCCCGATTAGGCGCTTTATGCTGAATATGGTATTCTCAGGGTTGACTATTCCTTGGCGCTTGGCTAACTCTCCTACCAATCTTTCCCCACCTTTACCTATGGCTACTATTGAAGGAACGAGATTGCCGCCTTCAGCACTGGGTATTATCTTAGGGTCGCCCCCCTCCATAACTGCTACTACACTTAATGTAGTACCTAGATCAATTCCTATCGCTCTTCCCATTTCTAGTTCTCCTTCTGATTTGTTTGGTCTCTTCTTCTTTTTCTTCCTCTACCAACTGTTACTAAGCTAGGACGGATTACCTTTTCTTTAAATTTATAGCCTTTTTGTAGTTCCTCAATAACCATTCCTTCTTTCCCGTCCTGCTGCATTACAGCTTCGTGTAAGCGAGGATCAAAGGGTTCCCCTCGAGCTTCAATCTCTGTTAGCCCCGGTGCCTCCAGAGTTGTTTTAAATTTATTATAAATGAGCCTGATACCTTCAGTCCAGTTTGATTCCTCAAGATCAGCAGGGACTGAAGCGAAAGCTCTCTCCAAGTCATCCATGATAGGCAACAGGTTACAGATAAGCGTGCTATTGGCAAACTCAATAATCTCACCTTTTTCTTGTTCAGCACGTTGTTTATAATTAACAAAATCCGCCCGGCATCTTTGCCAATTGGCCAAATATTTTTCTGCCTTTTCTTTCTCCTCAGCTAGAGCTTGCTGTAGTGTATCTATAGCCTGGGCTTGCTCAATTCCTGCTTCAACTACGTCGTCATCCTCAGTCAACGTTAGACCTCCTTTAGATGTATTCAGCCACTGAGTTGCTTAGCAATGCTGAAAGGCAGTTAAGCGAAGAAATAGCCTTGGCGTAGTCCATCCGTTTGGGGCCAATCACTCCCACAATGCCACTGGCCTTATCAAGTAATCCATACTGGCTAGCTATTAAGCTCAAGTCATGTAATGCCGGTTCTGGGTTTTCTTCACCAATTACTACCTTTACCCCTCCCTTGCTAGATTCCTGGCAAAATATATTTCTGAGCCAATCCTCCCCTTCCAGCACTTCTAAAATTCCCAGTATTCTAGGGCTGTTGGTAAACTCTGGTTGACTCAGCAGCAAACGCAGTCCTTCAAGGTAAGGCTCACCATATTCCAACTTGTCTTCAGCAGCCATAATTTCTGCTAAAGATTCAGACAGCTGTCTTTCTTCAGAAGAAAGTCCCTCTTTTTTAGCCAAGATCTCGCTGCTGGTCATCCCGGCATAGATAGAAGTAAGCTTATTAGCTAGCTTTGTTAGCTCATCCTGGCTTACCTTTCTACTGAAAGATAAGACCTGCCGTCTAACTTCTGTTTCATACAAAACCACAATCAGTAAAGCCATGAAATCCTGCAAGACTACCAAATCGAGATGCTTGAAGCGACAGCGAACCGCTTTGGGAGTGGTTATTATTACCAGGTTGTGAACAAGGCGCGCTAAAAGCGCTGCCACCGTTTTTAGCCATTGCTCTAGCTCCTCTTTTGCTTCCTGAGATATCTGATGAATTAGATACTGCTCAACACGGGGAAGTTCAATCTCTTCCCCTATCAATTCCACATAGTAGCGGTAAGCCTTATCAGTAGGTACGCTTCCGGCTGAACGGTGAGGGTGGATAACATATCCTTCTCCTTCTAAGTATGCTGTATCGTTGCGAATGGTAGCTGGGCTTACCTTCAAGCCATACTTTTCCACGATAGCATTTGAAGCTACTGGTACTGCTCTAGTGATATAATCTTCAATTATCACCCTGAGAACGGTTTCTCTTCTTTCCTTTAAAGCCACTTAGCACTCTTCCCTTTTAATTGCTAAATAAATTAATTTATCACTGTAAACACGTTCTGTCAATGATGCTGCGGGAACCCACTTGGATGGGTTTTTTCTTATTGACCGAGAATGAAATATCGAGTACTATTGTAACACAAATGTGAAAACCGCGAAGGCATTTTCCTTGGCACAACGCGATAGCAAAGCATCTCAAATCCTAAGCCTGGAGACAGCGAGGCAAGCAAGTACCATAAATCTTATTGCCTCTGAAAACCATGCCAGTCGGGCAGTGCTTGAGGCCCAAAGCTCGGTGCTAACTGACAAATATGCTGAAGGATACCCCGGCTATCGCTATTATGGCGGTTGTGTCTACATAGACGAAATTGAAAATTTAGCTATTGAAAGGGCTCAAAAGCTCTTTAAAGCCGACCATGCCAATGTCCAAGCTCATAGTGGTAGTCAAGCCAACATGACAGCCTATTCAATTCTATTGGAACACGGAGATACTGTTATGGGGATGAGCCTCAGCCATGGTGGGCACCTCACCCATGGCTCTGAGGTCAATTTCTCCGGGAAATGGTATAACTTTGTCCCTTACGGAGTTGATCCTAAAACCGAGATGCTCAACTACGACGAAATCGAAAGGCTAGCTCTGGAACATAAACCCAAGTTAATAATAGCTGGGGCGAGTAGTTACTCTCGTATTATTGATTTTGAAAGGCTTCGCTATATAGCTGATAAGGCAGGTGCCAAGTTATTGGTTGACATGGCTCATATAGCGGGGATAATAGCCGCTGGGCTTCATCCTTCCCCTGTATCCTATGCTCAAGTTACTACTGCCACCACGCAAAAGACCTTGCGGGGACCCAGAGGCGGCTTTATTTTATGTGATAAAGAGATGGCTTCAGCTATTGATGCTGCAGTTTTCCCCGGGATGCAGGGTGGTCCTTCCATGCATATCATCGCCGCCAAAGCCGTGTGCTTCTTTGAAGCTATGCAACCCGAGTTTGCCGATTACCAGAAGTCAGTGCTGGAGAATGCCCGCGTTTTGGCTTCCGAACTCCAGAGATATGGAATGCGTATTGTTTCCGGGGGCACAGATAACCACATTGTCCTCGTTGATCTTTCCCTTCAGGGGATAAGCGGCAAGGATGCTGAGGAAGCCTTAGGTGTAGCGGGCATCTCGGCAAATAGAAATGTCATTCCTTTTGACCCCAAGCCACCACTGATTACAAGCGGTATCAGGCTGGGCACCCCAGCGGTGACCACGAGAGGTTTTGGTATAGAGGAGATGAAGCACATTGCCTCTCTCATTGTCAAAGTGCTTTCTCCTTCGGGGGATAAGCGTGCCCAAGAACAAGTCCGCCAGGAGGTACGAGAGATGTGCCAACAGTTCCCCATTCCTGGGCTGGCATGAGACATCTCTTCCCTTAATTAGTTACCCCTAAAGGCTTCGTTTTCAGGAGGTATGGATTAATTTCTTTACTTGCTTTTACTAATCTTTCCCAAGAAACAGCGATGATTTCATGTTATAATCAATTCAGTATTCAGATAGCTAAGAGGTAATGATGGACGAATTAAAAGTGTTCAGCGGCACTGCTCACCCTGCCTTAGCAGGGTCTGTGTGTGATTACTTGGGCATACCCCTGGGGAAGGTTGATGTCTTTGAGTTTAGCAATGAGAACATTTTTGTGCGTATCCTCGAGAATGTCCGGGAACGGGACGTTTTTATCATTCAGCCTATTTGCTCTCCAGTTAACAAAAGCCTGGTTGAGTTACTTATCATACTCGATGCCTTCAGGCGAGCTTCAGCGGGGCGAATTACCGCTGTCGCTCCCTATTATGGCTATAGCCGCACGGATAAAAAAGACCAACCCAGGGTTCCTATCACTGCTCGCTTGATTGCCGACCTGATTACTACCGCTGGAGCTAATAGATTGCTCACCGTAGACCTCCACGCCCCTCAAATTCAAGGATTCTTCACCATACCTGTGGATGAGCTCACCACTCGGCCCATCTTGGCTCAGTATTTCAACGAAAAGGCTCTGGATAACCTGGTAGTGGTTGCTACCGATATTGGTATTTCCAAGGTAGCCCGTGACATGGCTGCTAAACTTGGAGCCCCCCTGGCTATCATTGAAAAGAGACGCCTGGGAAATATCGATGACACTGAAACCCTCAACGTAATTGGCGAGGTTGAGGGAATGTGTGCCCTGACGGTTGATGATGAGATTGATACCGCTGGGTCTCTGGTCGGGGTGGTGAATGCTCTTTTAGAACATGGCGTTACTGAGGTTTACGCTTGCTGTACTCACCCTGTTTTCTCCGGTCCCGCTATCCAGAGGATAGCCACGAGCCGGGTGAAAGAGGTAGTCGTTACCGATACCATACCTGTTAATGACGATAAGAAACTGGACAAGATCACCGTCTTGCCTATAGATTCGCTTATTGGCGAAGCCATTCATCGCATTCACACCGGCTTATCAGTGGGAGCGATGTTTGAGTGATAATTGAGTAGTCAGCAGTTAGCTGAAAACTGAGGACTGATAGCCGAAAATGTTTAAGTGGCTTAGCGGTCTGCTCAAACGATTCTTAAAGTGGTTGGGTGGCCTCTTTATCGAGTCTGATGCAAGGGAACTGAGGCGCCTTCAGCCCTTAGTTGACCACATAAACTCGTTGGAGCCTGACTTTGAAAAGCTCGCCGACGCTGAACTTCGAGCGAAAACCGATGAATTTAAGGCTCGGCTGAAGGATGGCGAGAGCCTGGATGATATTTTACCGGAGGCTTACGCTGCTGTTAGGGAAGCGGCCAAGCGAACCATAAGACAGCGGCATTTTGATGTCCAGTTAATGGGGGGAATCGTCCTTCACCAGGGGAAGATAGCTGAGATGAAAACTGGTGAGGGGAAAACCCTGGTAGCTACCTTGTCTCTCTACCTCAATGCCCTCACCGGACAGGGCAGCCATCTGGTTACCGTTAATGATTATCTTGCTAAGCGGGACTGCCACTGGATGGGTCCTATTTACCACGCCTTGGGTATAAGCGTGGCCAGCATTAATGCCCAGCAAACAATCGGCCAACCTGCTCCTTCCTATATTTATGACCCCAGCTATGAGTCGGAAGACCAGAAGTGGAATTTTCTCCGCCCTGTCACCCGTCGTCAGGCTTACGAGGCGGATATAACTTATGGCACCAATAACGAATTTGGGTTTGATTACCTCAGAGATAATATGGTCTTGGATTTGTCTCAATGCGTGCAGCATGCCATGAACTATGCCATAGTCGACGAGGTTGATAACATCCTTATCGACGAAGCCCGTACACCGCTCATTATTAGCGGTGCTGCCGAGGAAGCAACTAAGAGATATTACACCTTCGCCCAGCTAGTTTCCCGCCTTAACAAAGATGAAGACTATACCATTGACGAGCGTACGCGTACTACCAACCTTACCGAGATTGGCATGACCAAGATGGAGAAGATGCTGAAGCGGGAAGGCTTGCTCAAAGCGCCTGACCTCTATGACCCCTCTAATTACTTTCTCACTCAACATCTGGAGAGTGCCCTTAAGGCTCGTGTCTTGTTCAAGAAGGACAAGGACTATGTGGTTAAGGATGGACAGGTCATCATCGTGGATGAATTCACTGGCAGATTGATGTTTGGCAGGAGGTATTCTGAGGGATTGCATCAAGCCATCGAGGCCAAAGAGAGGGTAAAGATTCAGCGAGAATCAGTTACATTAGCTACCATCACCTTCCAGAACTACTTCCGTATGTATCAGAAGCTGGCGGGCATGACCGGTACCGCTGCTACGGAAGCCGAGGAGTTCCACAAGATTTATAAGCTGGAAGTGGTAATCGTACCCACAAACAAGCCCTTGAATCGTAGCAAATACTCTGACCAGATTTACAAAGATGAGAAAACCAAGTTTGCCGCCGTAGCCAGTGAAATCAAGCAATCACATGACCAGAAAAGACCTGTCCTTATCGGCACGACCTCTATCGAGAAATCAGAGTATTTATCTGACCTCCTGAAGAGAAATGGCATACCCCATCAAGTGTTAAATGCCAAGAATCACGAAAAGGAGGCAGCTATAATCGCTCAAGCCGGGCGTCTCGAGGCGGTAACTGTGGCCACGAATATGGCCGGACGAGGCGTGGATATTATACTTGGTGGCAATCCTGAGGGGCGTGATGAAGCAGAATGGCAGGAGGAACATAACAAGGTGGTTGAGCTTGACGGACTTCATATTGTAGGTACCGAGCACCACGAAGCCAGGCGCATTGATAATCAGCTTCTGGGAAGGGCGGGAAGACAGGGAGATCCGGGCAGTTCTCGTTTTTATGCTTCATTAGAAGATGAAATTCTTCGCCGCTTTGGCGGTGACCGTGTTAAGGGAATTATGCAGTGGGCGGGTATGGATGAAAATAGCCCCATCGAGCATCCTTTCGCCACTAAGGCTATGACCAATTCCCAAGTCCAGACCGAAGGCTATCATTTCAATATTCGTAAACACCTTGTGGAATATGACGATGTCGTCAACAAGCACCGCGAGGTGATTTACGCGGAGAGGAAAAAAATCCTCAGTGGCGCCGACCTTAAGGCAAACATAATATCTATGGTCCAGGATGAAATCCAAAGCTTGGTAGCCAGGCGTCTCAGCAATGTTAGCTACAAGCAGGAAGAAGAGCAATCTAATTTATCCGGCTTACTTGAGGATGTATCCACCATCTTCCCCTTGCCGCCACAGTTCAGAAGCGATGGACTTTCCGAACTCAGCGACAAGCAAATCGCAGAAAAGTTGACTGATTATGCCATCGAGCTTTACAACCAGCGAGAGCAGGAACTAGGCCCTGATAACATGCGAATAGCAGAGCGACTGGTAATGCTGCGAGTTATTGACCGATTATGGATGGACCAC
>JAUWFX010000058.1 GCA_030606765.1 Dehalococcoidia bacterium | reverse complement strand
GAGATACCACGCCCTGGGTACCCCGTGCACGGTAATAACCAGCCGAGGCTGCCCTTATAGCTGCATCTTCTGCTCAGGACATCGGATGTTTGGCCCCAAAGTCCGTTTTCGCAGCCCCGGGCTTGTGGTGGATGAGATTGAGAAACTCCAGCGTGATTTCGGGCTTGCGAAAATCAATATCGTTGATGACACCTTTACCCTCAACCACCACCACGCCCGAGCAGTGTGCGAGGAAATGCTCAGGCGTAACCTGAAGGTAAAATGGAGCGTTTTTGCCCGCGTGGATAGGATTAGCGAAGACCTGGCTCAGCTAATGAAACGGGCCGGCTGCGAATGGGTACTATTTGGCGTTGAGTCGGCCGATGAGGGAATCCTGAAGACCATAAGGAAGGGAATCACCCCCGACGGGGTGCGGCGCGGTGTAAAGATAGCCGCCGAGGCCGGCATCAACGTCTTCAATTCCTTCATTCTCGGCCTTCCCGGGGAAAGTTGGAATACAGCTCTCAAGTCTATGGCCTTTGGCGATGAGCTTTATCACAAATATGGCGCCAAGTATGGCTTCCATATCCTGTCCCCTCTACCCGGAACCGAACTGTACGAGAGAGCTAAGGACTATGGCATTCGCATCCTCAGCCGAAACTGGGCTCGCTATAATGCCAACGAGCCTATCACCGAGACAGCAACCATGAGCAGAGAGATGATAAAAGAGGCCATGTCTATCTATGACCGGGGGATAGAAGCTGCCTGGGATGATATAAAGCGCCAGGCTAAAGATGGAGATACCCAGTGCGCTGAGATGATCGAAGGAAAGGAAAAAGAGAAATTCGTGTGGGCTCTGCTTCAGGGAGATGTCATTGAGGGACTCGGCGGTATGGCATCAGATACTGCCCTGAATCCCGGTAATGCCGGAGCCGAACTAGCCCACCGAGTTTCCCTGAAGCTAGGACTCGACATCGGAGTAGCCCAGCGGCGAATGGGCGAATTAATAGAGAAAGGAGTCTTGCAACTGGAGCCGAAGGGAAATGGCCTGCGGTGGCGGTGGAGCGATACTCAAAATCTCAAGCTGACTAGCGAGATTACGCCTGCTACATCGTGCCAAGCTTGATGTAGCAACTCTTCTTCAAGAGCACTTATGTGCCTGGTTTTGCTGTAAATACTAAAGAAATTTAAAGAGATAGCCCCTTAACAAAATCCTCTATGGCTTTATTGACCGCTTCCGGCTTCTCAGCGAGGGCAAGGTGGGTAGCCTGGGGAATAATCATCACACTGGAGTTAGCGAGCTTGGCTCCCAAGTAATTAGCATATTTCACAGGGGTCATTGCGTCCAACTCACCACAGATAATAAGGGCAGGTAGCTTTATCTCTTGTACTTTGTCCATGAAGTCAAACTTATCACAGCAAAGGAAGTCATTGAGCATGACGGCAGGACCAATAGCCTTCTGTTTTTCTACGACCTCCTTTTTATAATCTTCCGGGGTTAAGCGATATATTTCTTCCACTAGTTGATACCACTCCCGGGGATTGCCCTCAATAGCCTCTTCACATGGGGCTGAAAACATAGGGTGAACTCTGAGCCGGGCTCCACTGCTGATGATGATAATCCCCTTCAACTCCTGGGGGTATTTTAGGGCATACATCAGAGCTATAGCCCCACCCAAGGAGTGTCCAGCCAGGACCACATCTTTATATCCCCTTTCTTCGATGTACTTCCTGAGCCAGTCAGCACATTCCCCTACGCTATTAAGTGGTTGACCATGGGGGTGTCCGGGTAAGTTGACAGCATCGCTATCCGGGAAGTAGTCGGTTTGATAGCGCCAGATGTCCCCATAAGCGCCTGAACCGTGGACAAAAATGAGCCTCATTTCCTTATCTGCTAAGATATTATAGTAATGAAGGAGGTGTCAATTCTCACATGATGGAAATCCAAAGTGTCTATTTCTCTGAATCAGGCAGTGCAAACACTGAGAAAACCCTTGAGGTAGCTAAGAAGAGAGCCGAGGAGTTAGGGATAAAAACCATAGTGGTAGCCTCGACCAGCGGGGAAACTGGGTTGAAGGCAGTGAAGGCATTTGCCAACTATAAAGTAGTGGTAGTTACTCATACTACAGGGCTGCAGGCCCCCGATGTTCAGGAATTAACCCCACAAAACAGGGCTAAGATATCGGAGAAGGGGGGAGTAATTCTGACTGCCACCCATGCCTTTGGCGGGGTGGGCCGAGCAGTTCGACGTAGGTTCAATACCTACCAGGTGGATGAGATTATAGCTCACACCTTACGGGTCTTTGGGCAGGGCACCAAAGTAGCCTGTGAGATAGCCCTTATGGCTGCCGATGCCGGTCTCATAAGGACGGATGAGGAGGTAATCTCTATCGGCGGCGCAGCGAGTGGAGCAGATACAGCACTGGTCGTTAAGCCAGCTCATACCCACGACTTTTTTGAGTTGAAGGTCAAGGAAGTCTTGTGCAAGCCAAGGTGATAGACTGTTTTATTTGCCTTAGTGAATAAGTCAAACCACAAACCCGCTGGAGAAAAAATGAATAACGGGTTACAATAAAGGGCTAATTTTGAATAATCACACCGATGGAAGGAGCTAAGTCATGATAAAGAGCCAAAATTTGTTGACCGAGGTTGAATCCAAAGAGCTTCTTAAGAAAGCAGGGATACCCGTTGTTGAAGCCAAACTCTCCCGAAGCAAAAAGGAGGCTATTTCCATCAGCAAGGAAATGGGCTTTCCTGTAGTGTTGAAAATAAGCTCCTCCGATGTGGTTCACAAAAGCGATTCCGGTGGTGTTAAATTAAGACTAGCCAACGCTACTCAGGTAGGCAAGGCTTATAATGAGATTGTATCCTCCGTTAAACAAGCATACCCTGAAGCCCAAATTGAGGGTGTGTCGGTACAACCGATGGCTCCGCCAGGAGTGGAAGTGATTGTGGGCATGAGCAAGGACCCTCAATTCGGTCCTGTGCTCATGTTTGGTCTCGGCGGTATACTGGTAGAGGTGTTAAAGGATGTCTCCTTCAGAATAGTCCCGGTTACCGAAAGGGATGCCAGAGAAATGATTAGAGAAATAAAAGGGTATCCCATACTGGAAGGGTACCGGGGCCAAAAGCCAGCCAGCATCCCGGCATTGGAAAAGCTAATAGTCAAGGTATCTCAGTTTGTCGAGAAAAATCCTCAAATAAAAGAGCTCGACCTTAATCCCATATTCGCCTACCCTGATAAGGCTGTAGCTGTTGATGCCCGGATAATCCTGGAATGATAATCGAAGGTCCATTACCCCGATAACCAGAAGTTTACTAAACTGGAATTTCACCAGACAGGTTGAGGCCCCGAGGATTACCCTTGTTTGAGAAAAAGCTTAAAGAATTTGAGCCTATCTTTTACCCCAAATCTGTTGCCGTCGTCGGGGCCTCGGCTGCCTCGATAAAAGCCGGCTCTTTATGGGTCTGGGCCTTGAGTTCCGCTGGTTTTCCGGGAATCATTTATCCCGTTGGTTCCAGGGGCGGCCGCATTGCCGACCTCGAGATTTTCCCTAACCTCAGGCTAGTCCCTGGAGAGGTAGATTACGTTATTGTAGCCATTCCTCGACAATCTGTGTTGGAGCTCCTCGATGATTGCGTGGCCAAACATGTCAAAGCTGTCCAATTCTTCACCGCTGGATTCAGCGAGATGGATGCGCAACAGGGACACAAGCTAGAGGAACAAATGCTCGAGAAGGCACAACAGGGAAACGTTCGCATCATCGGCCCAAATTGCATAGGTATGTATTGCCCAGAACACAAAATCCCGTTCCTCATGGGGACACTCGGTGAAAGTGGTTCCGTGGGCTTCGTATCCCAGAGTGGCGGCATCGCTACCAAACTAGTGACAACCGGGATAGCCCGCCATATCAACTACAGCAAAGGAGTCAGCTTTGGCAACGGCATTGATTTGGATGCCAGCGACTTTTTGCAATACCTGGCTGCTGACCCCAAAACCAAGGCCATTGGTGCCTACCTTGAGGGAACAAGAGACGGAGCTCGTCTTTTCAACACTATGAAAGAAGTAGCCAAGGTCAAGCCTTTAGTTGTCTGGAAAGGAGGGAGAACAGAGGCTGGTGCTCAGGCTGCCATGTCCCACACTGGTTCTTTAGCCAGTTCAGCAGCCATCTGGTCAGCAATGTTGAAGCAAGCTGGCGCTATAGAAGTGCATAGTTTAGAGGAATTGACCGACACCCTGCTTATCTTTCAACAGCTTAGACACTGGCAAGGTACCCGCGCAGCCATTATTGGCGGTCTGGCTGATGGGGGCGGCGGCAACTCGGTAGCCGCTGGCGATGCCTGCATGGAGAATGGTCTCAAGATCCCACCTCTCTCCCTTGAGACAAAGCAAGAACTGAGCGAGCTCCTGGGAGAAGTAGGTAGTATCTTACATAATCCGGTAGATGTAAGCCAGGCCCAATTCCGAGGCTTAGCAACTGTATTTCAAGCCATAGATTTAGTAGCGAGGGATACCGTTATCGACATCGTCTTAATTCAAGAGGATATGGACATCCTCTTACCAATTTACTCCCGGAAAGGACTGGAAGAAATAAATGAATTCTTTATAGAGCTTGGAAGCAGGCAAAATAAACCCATAATAGTCGTTTTACCGCCTGGCTCCGCTGAGCCAGAACGATTGCAGATAGAGCAAAAGCTCCTTGCCGCTTCCATCCCAGTCTTTTGTTCCATGGAACGTGCAGCTAAAGCTATTTATAAACTTAACCAATACTCTTGCTGGCAGGAGGCTAAATAAAGCCAGCCGCAAAAATTGCGACTCCGTGCAAACTTAATAACCACAAAATAAGAATTTCGAATTTGAATCATGATACAAAATCACAATACGGAAAAAATCGACCTTGCATGGAGTGACGACGATGTAGTGCCTCCCATAGTCTACCCTAACCTGGAATTCTTATTCCAGCAAATGCTCCATCTAACGCTGGAAGAAGTAGACCCCAGCCATGGTGAGCTAATACTGGACGTAGGCTGCGGCAAGGCTATTGATGGTGCACGACTATGGGAAAAGGGAGCGAAGGTTATCGGGCTTGAACCCTCCCATGTAATGATAGCCCGAGCCAAAGAGTATCTCAGTGAAAGCAATGTCCAAATAGTTTTAGCACAGGGAATAGGGGAGAATTTACCTTTTAAGCCACACTCGTTTGGCAAAGTTATGTGTAAGGGTGCATTAGACCATTTTTTCTCCCCCAGCAAAACAATGGAGGAGATTGCCCGGGTGCTTGAACCTGGAGGAGAGATGATAATCTCTATAGCTAACTTTGATAGTCTAGGCTTCCGTTTGGGGAAGAAGCTATATCCAGTAACAAAGTTCCTTTCCCCATCTCTGGCTAAGGAAAGGAAACCCTGGGAGCCACCATCAGACCACACATATAAATTTGATTACCCATTCCTAAGCAGCTTGGTGAAGCAGCATTTTAAAATTAAGAAAACAAAGGGAATATCCCTCCTTTTTGGGCTCCCCCTGTGGGGTAGTTTTCTTTCCAAACTTCCCCATTCTGTTTCCTATGCTATTCTGCAGATATTAGATAAATTAGCCCGACCTTTTCCCTCCCTGGCAGATGTTATCCTGATGAAATGTACTCCACTTTATAAGCAAAAATAACACTGTTTCATGAAAGTCAATAGACCTTTACAATTCCTGCTGCCACAAACTATAATGCGCTGTCATGTCCTCCATAAAAAGCGGCAATTTACCTGC
The DNA here is from genome assembly GCA_030606765.1 of Dehalococcoidia bacterium. The sequence goes on along the minus strand of JAUWFX010000058.1, from coordinate 3,949 downwards.
CACCCTGGCCAAGATATCCCACCTGTTAGCTATCCAGAAAAAGCAAGGCTATATCGTTGGTGGCTTCATCCGTGATTGGCTTTTGGGGAGGGATACAAATGACATAGATATTGCCGTAAGCGGCGCCGCCCTAACCATAGCTCGGGAAGTAGCTGGAGAAATAGGAGGCAAATTTGTGCTCCTTGATGATGTCAACGACGTAGCTAGAGTAGTGGTGATTGAAGATGAGCAGCCAGGAGGGACTTCACAGAACCAAGAATCGCATGGTGCAGAGTGGCATTTTGATTTCTCCCCTTTTGCCGGAGACATCGAATCTGACCTTGCCCGCCGCGATTTTACCATCAATGCCATGGCTCTGGAACTCAGCCAATTTGTTACCGCCAGTACGGCCCCCGATACGAGTCCCCGAAAATCGGCAAAGCCTCTGGCTGAAAAGCGATTCCCCTTGAAGCTTATCGACCCCTTTTCCGGTAGAGAGGATTTGAGGGATAAAATAGTGCGGGGGGTAAGCGAGCAAATATTTGAAGCCGATGCCGCAAGACTCTTGCGGGCAGTGAGGTTGGCTGCCGAACTCGACTTTACCATAGAGCCAGACACAGAATCTTTAATTCGCCGCTATTCTCAGGCTATCACTGAAGTCCCGGGAGAGAGAGTCAGAGAAGAATTACTTCGTTTGCTTGCTCCGCCCCGGGCTGCTTACTACCTGAGATACTTAGATACACTTGGCCTACTTCTCGCCCTAATCCCCGAGCTAGCAGAGAGCAAGGGAGTAGAGCAACCAACAGTGCACTTCTGGGATGTCTTCAACCATTCTTTACAGACCGTAGCTGCCATAGAATTCCTCATTAGAGAAAGTGAATGGGAGTACAGCAACGACGCTATGCTGTCTACTGCTCCCTGGTCTGACATGATAGACAGGCACCTGTCCCAGGAAGTTTCCAGTGGAAGTAACCATAAGGTTCTACTCAAATTAGCTGGGCTATTCCATGATATTGCGAAACCAATGACAAAGTCTATTGATGATACAGGTAGAGCCAGGTTTTTAGGGCATACCAAGCAAGGAGCAGCTATGACTGCGAACATTTTGGAACGGTTGCGATTTAGCAATCGGGAAATAAGACTGGTGGAAAGCCTTGTCTACCATCACCTTCGCCCAGTTCAGATGGCAAATGAGGAATTTCCTACCCAACGGGCAATTTATCGCTACTTTCGAGATACCGGCGAGGTCGGCATTGATATACTCCTTCTGGCTTTAGCCGATTGTCTTGCCAGCCGTGGACCCCTGATATCTATGGAGGATTGGGAAAAACATTGCCAATTAATAAACTACATACTGGCAGAGCACGACAAGCAGCAAGCCAAAATATTGCCGGTGAAACTCATTGATGGCCATGATATAATGGATACCCTTGGCTTAGCACCAGGACCATTGATTGGCAAACTCCTCGCCATGGTCAACGAGGCTCATGCCAGCGGTGAGTTAAGCACCAGGGAAGAAGCATTGGCCTTGGTTCGAAAGGAACTGTCATCTGTGAGCAAGCAGCAAACAGGAGTTTCCCAAAATCCCCAGAATTCTGAAGTAAAAACAATATCTAACACAAAGGTAGACTAAATTGAGAAGGGGAAACGTTTATTTATTAATTTTCATCCTTGCTCTGGTCGGCTTCTCCTTGTGGTCCGTAGTCCCGCTGGATAGGAACGTATTCGGCAGGGAAGGGCTAAGGCTGGGGCTTGACCTCGCCGGCGGCAGCTACCTGGTTTACCAGGCTGATGTCAGCGATATCGAGCCTGGCAACAGAGATGAAATTATGGATGGGGTGAAGGGGGTTATAGAAAGGCGTATTAATGCTCTGGGCATAACCGAGTCCACTGTCCAAGTACAGAAACATGCGGGAGAATATAACATTGTCATCCAAATACCCGGCATTGCTGACATCGAGAAGGCCAAGGAGATGGTTGGACTCTTCACCGTGCTCGAATTCAGAGAGCAGGATAATGAAGGAAATTGGATTCCTGCTACCGGGATAGGCACAGTCAATGGCGAGAAAAAAGAGTTGGTTCTCAGCAGCAGATATTTTAAGGAAAACACTTACGTTACTGTAAACCAGTTGGGCAGAGCGTTCTTAATGTTTGAGTTGGACGAAACGGGAGCGCAGCTTTTCAAACAAATAAGCACCCGCCTTCTTGGAAAACGACTAGCTATCTTTCTGGGCGATGATCCACTCCGGGGCGAAGATGGTAATATCATCGCTCCAACAGTACAGTCGGTGATAGAAGACAAGGGACAAATTGAAGGACTAAGCCTTACTGATGCTGAGGAATTACGTCGGGTGCTCAACGCTGGACGGATCGACGTTCCACTGGGAAGGTGGGTAGATGAAGTATTTCAACCTAGTGTTCCACTCTATGAAAGGACTGTGAATGCTACCTTAGGGCAGGATTCCATCCAGAAGAGCATACTGGCGGCAGCGATTGGGATAGTGCTACTGTTGATATTTATGCTTGTTTACTATCGTCTCCCCGGCCTGGTAGCTTGCCTTAGCTTAGGGATTTATGGTGTCGTGCTTCTAGCCATTTTCAAGCTCGTGCCTGTAACCCTGACTTTGCCCGGTGTGGCCGGCTTCATCCTATCGCTGGGCATGGCCGTAGATGCCAACGTCCTTATCTTCGAGCGCATCAAAGACGAATTACGGGGGGGGCGCAGCCTGGCAGCTGCCGTTGAGGCTGGGTTCAACCGTGCCTGGACCGCTATCAGAGATAGCAACATCACCACCTTTATCGCTTGCCTCGTCCTGTTCTGGCTTGGCGGCGAGCTTGGTGCTCTTATGGTCAGAGGCTTTGCCCTGACCTTGTTTATCGGTGTTGCTTTATCCATGTTTACTGCCATTGTGGTCACCAGAACCCTCCTCCGCTTGATTATAGGCAGCCGGGCGGTCAGCAATCTGGCAGCTTATGGAGTAACACCAGTGAAAACGAAGTGAGAAACCTGAAATGATAGATTTTGTCGGTAAGAAGCGGTGGTTTTTCCTTATCTCGTGGATACTCATAGTTATAGGAATAATTTCCCTGGTCATCTCCCAAATACAACTCGGTGCCCCACTGCAGCTTGGAATCGATTTTACCGGTGGCACTTCTATGATTATTCAATCTAGCCCAGCGGTCGAGCAAAGCCAGTTGCGGGAGCAGATGGCTAACCTGGGATACGACGAGGCACGCATTCAAGACGCTGGCGAGGGTAATTTCATCATCTACACCAGGGAAATAACCTCGGGTGAGGCGAGAGAATTGACAGGGGAACTCGGGACAGAATTGGATTCCCAGGTTGAAATAATCGATTACTATTTAGTCTCGGGAACAGTGGCAGCAGAAACAGCACGCAATGCCGTCATCGCCGTAATAATAGCTGCTGTGGCTATGCTGTTTTACATTGTCTGGGCATTTCGCCGCATGCCCAGTCCTTTTCGCTGGGGTACCTGCGCCATCATTGCTCTCATCCACGATGTGTTCATAATAGCGGGCATCTTCTCAATCCTAGGCTGGCTTGCCGGGGTGGCGATTGATGCCTTGTTTATTACCGGATTGCTTGCTGTTGTAGGTTACAGCATCAATAATACAGTGGTTGTCTTTGACCGCATTCGGGAAAATGTATCAAGGCACATCAGATCCGACTTCGCCGAGACTGTAAACGATAGTCTCATAGAAACGCTGGGGAGGTGTCTAAATACTGCCCTGACCACTATTTTTGTGCTCTTAGCCCTGTTCCTTTTTGGCGGAGCCACCATACACTATTTCGTCCTGGTGTTGCTCCTCGGCGTTATCATCGGCACCTACAGCTCTATCTGCATCTCCAGCCAGCTTCTGGTGGTGTGGGAAAAGCGAGAGTGGAGGACACTCTTGCCTTTCACTAAGAGGACTGCATAATAGTTGTATTCTGAGAGCTGTCAACGAA
>JAUWFX010000084.1 GCA_030606765.1 Dehalococcoidia bacterium | reverse complement strand
AAGGACTTAAAATCCCTCATATAGGTTGGAATCAGGTGAAACAAAGGCTTACCCATCCTGTTTTTGAGGGCATACCAGATGAAGCCAATTTTTACTTTGTCCACAGCTTCTATGCTGAGCCTGAAGATATGTCGGTTGTGGCGGGCACGACAAGCTATGGTGTGTCTATGTGCAGCATGGTAATCAAGGATAACCTGATCGCAACTCAGTTTCACCCTGAGAAAAGTGGTGAGGATGGATTGAAGATGTATGCTAACTTCTTGAAGATAGCGCTAGGGACGAGCTAGAAATAAATGCAAACCAGATACTTGATTATAGGAAATTCGGCTGGCGGCATTGGAGCTGCGGAAGCCATACGCCAGGTGGATAAGAAAGGGGCTCTGACCATCATTTCCGAAGAGCCTTATTCTGCCTATTCACGCCCTCTTATCTCAAAATACCTTACGGGAGAACGAACTCTTGAGAAGATATTATTCCGTCCCCTCGACTTCTATGACCAGAACAATATTATTTTTCACCCAGGCAAGAAAGTGAGTCACTTAGAGCTAGATCACCAGAGCGCTCGGTTGGAGAACGGCGAGCAAATTGCTTGGGAAAAGCTCCTACTCGCCGTAGGAGGGAAACCCATCTTTCCTAGGATGAAAGAGAGTGGCAAGAGAGGTGTTTTTACATTTACCAACCTTGATGATGCTAAGGCGATTGACAGATTCCTGGATAACGCCAGAAAGGCGGTAGTTATTGGCGGTGGGCTCATCGGGATTAGCGTAACTGAAGCTCTCATGAAACGAGGAGTTGATGTAATAGTAGTGGAAATGAAAGAGCGAATATTAAACACCATACTCGACCAACAGGCATCCTTAATGGCTGAAGAAGTTCTTAAGCAGGCCGGCGTGGACATCATTGCAGGTCAGACTGTGGTTAAGGTCAATGGGAGAAAGACGGTTGAAGAGGTTATTTTGGATAATGGAGTTGCTATACCCTGCGATTTAGTGGTGGTGGCTATCGGAGTATTACCTCGCCCGGAGCTCGCACTAGATGCTAAGTTAGAAATAAACCGAGGTATAGTAGTAGACCATCATATGGCTACAAGTCACCCAGGTGTTTATGCCTGTGGAGATGTAGCTGAAGCTTACGATTTCGTGTATGGAGAGAACTGGCTTACCCCCATCTGGCCTAATGCCTATATTGAAGGTAGGATTGCTGGCCTTAACATGGCTGGCGTTACAGCTGAATATCCCGGCGGCACGGCTATGAATTCGCTCAATTATTTTGGAATTGACATCGCCTCCGCAGGGATGCCCACGGCACCCAACGACAGTGGCTACGAAACTATTAGCAAACAGGAAGGCAATATATATCAGAAGGTCATATTGAAAGATGACCTCATAATAGGAATGATATTTGTAGGAAATATTGAAAAGTCGGGCATAATTTTCGGTCTTATGAGAGATAGGGTCAACGTAGAGAGCTTTAAACAGTCGCTTTTGGCTGATGATTTCGGCCTGGCATTCTTTCCCAGGGCATTGTGGCAAGAGCGACTGGCGCCATCATCAGATGTAATTCTTCAACCCGCCCTGCCTATCGAAACCGAGAAGGAAACCTTTGCTGGTGAGTAGCTACCTAGCTTTGGAGTGATGCAGTTGAAAGAACTGAGCAGGATAAACGACTTCTATCACGACGATAAGGTGATCGATGCCTGTTCCATCTTTGGAATGATGGACACTTCGGGGAATCGGTTTTCGGGCAAGCCGGTCGTAGAAGCTATCGCCAACATGCACGTTCGAGGCAATGGTCTGGGTGGTGGGTTTGCTATTTATGGGTTATATCCTGAACATGCTAACTGCTATGCTTTCCATATAATGTATCTGAGTCGGGAGGGGCAAGCCAAAGTAGAGGATTTCCTCAGGCACAAGTTTCATGTAATTGATGCCAAAGAGGTGCCCACTAAGCCAACGCCCGGTATAGTAAACCCTCCCTTAGTATGGCGTTATTTCCTCGAAGTGAAAGTCGAGGAAAGCAATGGGCAATCAGAGGACGATTATGTTGTGGATAGGGTCATGGAAATCAACACAAAGATGGAAGAAGCCTTTGTCTTTTCCAGCGGCAAGAATATGGCAGTGTTCAAAGGGGTGGGTTATCCTGAAGAGATAGCAGAATATTTCTGCCTGGAGCAATATGAAGGTTATCTCTGGACAGCCCATGGCAGATTTCCCACCAATACTCCTGGTTGGTGGGGTGGAGCACATCCTTTCAATATCTTGGACTGGACAGTGATTCATAATGGTGAAATCTCCTCTTACGGAATAAATCGACGATATTTAGAGCAATTTGGCTACAATTGTACTATGCAGACCGACACTGAGGTGGTGGCTTATGCCGTTGACCTTTTAATACGAAGGCATGGCCTTCCCATAGAAATAGTAGCCAGGATATTAGCACCTCCTTTCTGGAGTTATATAGAGCGCTGTTCCCCAGAAGAACAAAGACTCTTTCGAACCTTGCGCCAAGTCTATGGCAGTCTTCTGTTGAATGGACCTTTCACTGTGATCATTGCTCATCAAGGGGAGATGATTGGTCTTACTGACAGGATAAGGTTACGTCCCCTCACCGTGGGAGTGAAAGGGTCGGTGCTTTACCTTTCTTCTGAAGAATCAGCCATTCGCCTGGTCTGCCCCGACCTTGACCGGGCCTGGATTCCCATGGGTGGCGAGCCTATTGTGGGTAGTTTGGGAAAACCACTCAAGCCTGAAAAAGCTTCAGCTGCAGAAATAAAAGGTGTACGCAAATGCTAACTAAGAGAATTATCCCTTGTCTTGATGTTACGCAAGGGCGAGTAGTCAAGGGCACCAGCTTTACCCATCTTCAAGATGCTGGTGACCCCGCAGAGCTAGCTGCCTTCTACTACAAGGAGGGTGCTGATGAACTCGTCTTTTTGGACATCGGTGCTACTCCTGAGGGACGTGGCATCATGGTTGACATTGTTGAGCGGGTATCCGAGCAGGTTTTCATTCCCCTCACCGTTGGCGGAGGTTTGCGTGGCATCGAAGATACGCGTCGCATGCTGAAAGCAGGGGCAGACAAGGTATCCATTAACACCGCCGCAGTGCAAAATCCCAATCTTATTACTGAAGGAGCAGAGAAATTTGGCAGTCAGTGCATTGTCGTGGCTATCGATGCTAAGCGACTAAAAAATGATACCGATGCTAAATGGGAAGTCTGCACTCACGGGGGACGAAAGCCTACTGGTACCGACGCCATTGAATGGGCTAAGCAGGTTGTGGCTCTTGGTGCTGGGGAACTGCTCCTTACCAGTTGGGACGCTGATGGTCAGCGAACTGGATATGACCTGGAATTGACACACGCCATCAGTGAAGCAGTAATGGTGCCGGTAATTGCCAGCGGCGGTGCCGGCAATTTGGAGCATCTCTATGAGGCTTTAGTCATAGGCAAAGCTGACGCTGTTCTCGCGGCTAGCATCTTTCATTATCAGATTTATTCCATTCGCCAGGCGAAGGACTACTTAGCGGAAAGAGGAATACCTATAAGAAAAGGATGAGATGAAGACATATTTGCCACCAAAATTCATAGTGGAGAGAGACGATTCTCGGTGTATCAGATGCGAGGTGTGTGTCAACCAGTGCACCTTTGATGTTCATTTTTATGATATTGAGGACGATGAACTAAAGAGCCGCGAGGAGAATTGTGTTGGCTGTCATCGTTGCGTAGTCTTCTGTCCTACTGATGCTTTGACTATCAGAAGAAATCCACTGGATTACAGAGAGAACTACAACTGGCGCCCCGAAGTTATCGAAGATATCATCAAGCAATCCGAGACCGGTGGCGTACTTCTCACCGGAATGGGGAATGACAAGAGCTACCGCATCTACTGGGACCATCTGGTTCTTAATGCCAGCCAGGTGACCAACCCCTCTATTGACCCTCTACGCGAACCAATGGAGTTAACTACTTATCTGGGGCAAAAACCTGACAAGGTTGAGTTTGAGTCTGGTTCGCATGGTCTTAAGACAAAACTGCCTCCCCAGGTCAAGCTCGAGGTCCCTGTAATGTTTTCCGCTATGTCCTATGGTGCAGTAAGCCTGAATGTACATGAGTCCCTGGCCAGAGCTGCCACTGAGATGGGAACCCTGTGGAACACAGGTGAAGGTGGGCTCCACCCCAAGCTTTATAAGTATGGAGATAACACTATAGTGCAAGTAGCTTCGGGGCGATTTGGCGTTCACCATGAATATCTCGATGTAGCCAAAGTAGTGGAAATTAAGATTGGTCAAGGGGCTAAGCCCGGCATCGGGGGCCATCTCCCCGGCGAGAAGGTGAGTGCCGAAGTATCAAGCACGCGAATGATCCCTGAAGGCACAGATGCCTTATCCCCAGCTCCACAGCACGATATCTACTCCATTGAGGACCTAGCACAGCTTGTCTATGCCCTGAAGGAAGCCACAAACTACACCAAGCCAGTAGCCGTAAAGATTGCTGCTGTTCACAATTCAGCAGCTATTGCCAGTGGCATGGTACGGGCAGGAGCAGACATTATAGTCCTCGATGGCTTGCGAGGCTCTACAGGCGCTGCGCCTAAGATTATCCGTGACAACGTCGGCATTCCCATTGAACTAGCTCTCGCTTCCGTGGATGACCGCCTCAGACAAGAGGGCATCCGAAATCAGGCCTCTGTCGTAATCGCGGGCGGAATCAGAAACAGCGGCGATGTAGCCAAGGCCATCGCTCTGGGTGCCGATGCCATCTATATTGGAACTGCTGCTCTCGTCGCCCTTGGATGCACCATTTGTCAGCAATGCCACACCGGGAAATGTGCCTGGGGCATTTGCACTACGGACCCCTGGTTAACCAAGAGGGTCAATCCTGATATCGGAGCTAGGCGGCTGTCCAATCTTCTCCGCGGCTGGAGCCTCGAGCTTAAGGACATACTGGGTGGCATGGGCATCAATGCTTTGGAGAGTCTCCGTGGCAATCGCCTTCACCTGAGAGGCGTGGGGCTTACCGATACCGAATTAGAAATCCTCGGAGTAAGGATGGCAGGTAGCTAAGATGAAAGAAGTTGTAACAATAGATGCCAAGGGCATTTTCTACCGAGAACTCAATGCCAAATTGAGGAAGGCGGTATCAAACGGAACTCAGAAGATTGAGTTACGAAATCTCTATGGACAGAGATACATCGGCACGGATTTGGACAAGCCAGTCGAGATCGAGATATTCGGCACCCCGGGTAATGATTTAGGAGCATTTATGGATGGTCCCAGGATTATTGTTCACGGCAATGCCCAGGATGGCTGCGGGAACACTATGAATAATGGAGAAATAATCATTCATGGCCATGCCGGGGATATTCTTGGATTATCCGCCAGGGGGGGCAAGATCTTCGTTAGAGAGGATGTCGGTTATCGGGCAGGTATCCATATGAAAGAATATCAAGATAAAAGGCCTAGGGTGGTCATCGGTGGCACAGCACAGGATTTTTTGGGCGAGTATATGGCAGGCGGGGTTCTAATCCTCCTGGGGCTAAACCTGAAAGAAGGAGAGAGCCATAAGGCAAATTTCATCGGCACGGGTATGCACGGCGGCATTATTTACATGAGAGGGGATGTTCAAGAATTTCAGCTAGGCAGGGAAGTGGGTACCGCTGAACTGGATGAAAACGACCACTTGGTTCTAAAGAAGCTCGTAGGTGAATTTGCTTATCACTTCGGCTATGATGCCGAGGAGATACTGAAACACAAATTTATCAAACTTTTCCCCCTTTACCTCCGCCCCTATGGCCGACTCTACGCTTACTAAATTAATACAAGGAAGCCAGCTTTGCCTAGAGTATTCATCATAGCTAACGAAAGCGAACAAGCAAGGAAACTGAGGGCGGAACTTGCTCAGAGAGGGTTTGATTGCCTCGTTGTTCCTCATAATAGTGAAGCAATCGAACAAATTGCGGGGCAACACCTTGGGGTGATGTTGCTAGACACGGATGAAGCGACAACTGGTTCAGAAGCATGGGAACAAGCTCAAAGGATAAGGCAAGAAAGACAGATACCCCTCATCGCCCTCGTCTCCGGAGAGAAACTCAATGGCCTCGATTCCAACATAGATGATTTTGTGGTTAAACCCTGGGAGCCAAATGAGGTTACAGTCAGGATAAAGCGAATTCTGGGGAAAAAAGAGAGCATAGACAACGGAGATATAATTAGGTGTGGCGACTTAGTTATAGATTCGGCCAAGTGCGAGGTATCACTTAGTGGCAAGCCAATAATGCTGACCTTCAAGGAGTACCAGCTACTCAAATTCCTGGCGAGCAATAAAGGAAAGGTCTTTACCCGAGAGTCTTTGCTGAATAAGGTCTGGGGATGGGACTATTATGGTGGCGACAGAACGGTAGATGTTCACATCAGGAGATTGAGAAGCAAGATCGAGGACCCAACTCATACCTTCATTGGGACAGTTAGGAATATTGGCTACAGATTACGAGAAAACCTCTAGCCATTACCCATTTGCCTTCTTTAGCACATCAAATTTTTCTCTTCTTGCTCCGTAACACAAATTTAACCTGTCTGTAATATTTTGGAAACATGTAGCTAGTACTATTTACCCTTGTTAAATAGAAAGGTAGAGTAGCCATGTTCACCAAAGACAGACTGATGAAGGTAGTGAGGAGGGGAGGAGTAATTCTAGCACTCACCTTTCTCATTTTCCTGATGACCCGGCAAGTAGCTGTGGCTGCCGATCCTACCGGAGTGGGAGGAACAGCAGACGCAGCGATAAACTATGTGTGGATATTAGTCTGCGCCTTCCTGGTTATGTTTATGCAGCCGGGGTTTGCCATGCTGGAAGCGGGGTTTTGCCGAGCTAAGAATGTCACCAACCTGATGACTAAAAACTTGATGGACTTTGTCATTGGCTCGCTCGCCTTCTTTCTCGTAGGTTACGCCATAATGATGGGTGGTGATTGGCAGGGCCTCTGGGGTACAGAAGGCTGGTTAATGCTGGGTGATTACTATGATACAGATACATACCTCAACATGTTCTGGATGCTGGTTTTTTGCGCTACTGCCGCTACCATCGTCTCTGGCGCAGTTGCCGAACGATTGAAGTTTAAGGCTTATATCATCTACAGCATCGTGGTGAGTATTATTATTTATCCAATCTATGGTCACTGGGTCTGGGGTGGAGGTTGGCTCTCTCAATTGCCCTTCGGTATGGGGGGCCTGGATTTTGCTGGCTCAGGGGTGGTTCATGCCATTGGCGGCTTTGTCGGCTTGGCTGGCGCACTAGTTCTTGGATCCAGATTTGGTAAATATGCTAGAGATGGAAAGCCCCGAGCAATCCCCGGCCACAGTATAGCGCTGGCTACTCTGGGGGTTTTCATCCTGTGGTTTGGTTGGTTTGGCTTTAACGCCGGAAGCACCTGTGACGCGCACCATTTGAGGATATCAGTTATCGCTGTCAACACTAATCTGGCTGCTGCCGCTGCTGCATTAGCGGCGATGCTCATAGTGAAATGGAGAACGAGAAAATGGGATACCGGTATGGCTTTAAACGGCGCCGTAGCCGGTTTGGTTGCAATCACTGCTCCGTGTGCCTGGGTGGAAGGCTGGGCAGCAATAGTGATTGGGCTTATTGCTGGAGTGCTAATGTATGCCAGTGTTAAGTTCCTTGAATCCAAGGGAATAGATGATCCTGTAGGTGCGGTAAGCGTACATGGCACCTGTGGGCTATGGGGCTTGCTCAGCATCGGTTTCTTTGCCGACGGAACCTACGGTAATTATTCAGTTGGCGCACCATATGTCACCGGTCTATTTTACGGTGGGGGAGGTGGGCAGTTACTCGCTCAGTTTATCAGTGTAGTAGTGGTTGCCGCTTGGGCATTCGGCAT
>JAUWFX010000119.1 GCA_030606765.1 Dehalococcoidia bacterium | reverse complement strand
GGCTATGTCTGTTACCGATGAGATGTTTTCTGTTGCTGCAAAGGCACTGGCGAATGCAGTTTCAGAAGCCGATCTTGCACAGGGGCGTATTTATCCACCACTAACCAAGATCAGGGATGTCTCCGCTGTCATTGCTACCAGGGTAGCGGAGGTAGCCTATAATCGAGACCTTGTAAGGAAAGCAATGCCCGAGGATCTTTCGACGTACATTAAGTCTCAAATGTACGAGCCAAAGTACCGACGTTATGTTTGACTGAAGCCTGTTCAGGAACTCTCAGATAGGAGTCCCGACAAAGGAAAGGGCCACTTTGCTCATATCCTCAGCTATCTTGAACTTAAGTTTCGGCTATGCCGCACTCGCCTGCTTGGCCCTTAAGCGTTTCCACAGCATGAGGCAACACCGGCAGTATCACTTGAAGGCATTCGCGTACTGCCTTGGGACTTCCCGGCAGGTTGATAATTAAGCATTTACCGCGAGTGCCCGCGACCGCTCGACTGAGCATCGCCATGGGGGTTTTCTTCAGGCTCTCAGCCCTCATCGCCTCGGCAAAACCAGGGACCATCCTATCCACCACGGCAAGAGTCGCCTCCGGAGTAACGTCTCTAGGAGTAAGTCCTGTTCCACCCGTGGTGATGAGCACGTCTAAATCGTCCTCATCTACCCACCTAACCAGCTTTTCAACAATAAGCTCCTTCTCATCAGGAACGATATCGTAATTTACAATGCGAACATCCATACTGGAGAGGATTTCACGAATAGCCTCTCCACTCTTATCCTGACGCTCCCCTCTCGAGCCTTTGTCACTGACAGTCAATATCCCTACGGTAAACATTTTCTTCACCTGCCCCTCTTCCTTCACGGGGAGAAAGGCATCGCTTCAGCTTTTCAACACAAAATTCTTTTCTATGAAGTCAGCTATCGCCGCTGTATCACCCCGTGGAAGCTGAGCTCTATCAGTATCCAACGACCCATCAGTGACAATGGCTGAAAGTTCCTCGGGAGAACACAATAAGTCATCTCCGAGTTCTTTTCTGTGCACTTCGATTTTAGGAATTTTACTTTTCCGGAATCCTTCGGCAAGGACTAGGTCGAATTCAGGGCCAACGATGGGCATAATTTCCTCAATATCAAGCTCGTGGTTTAGATTCTTAATAAAGGCAAGCTTGTCAGGCGAACTAACAAGCACGGCATCGCTGCCCGCTTGAGCATACCTCCAGCTATCTTTTCCAGGGTGGTCTATTTCCATCCCGCCGTGACTGTGCTTTAAAGCAGCGACTTTGTATCCTCTCTTTTTAAACTCTGCAATAAGTTGCTCCATAAGTACTGTTTTACCAGATTGCGATTTGCCCACGAGTGAAACAATCGGCAACGTCTCCACCTCGCCTTGTTCCTCTCCCCAATCCAACATCTGCACCTCGACCATGTCTCCGGCCTTAACCCCTTTACTATTTTCCGGGATAACAGCCAAACCATTGGCCTTGGCCATGGATGTAAGGATTCCTGAGCCCTGGGGACCGGTGGGGGAGGCATAATATTGACCACCACGCCTGGTTACACTTACCCTGGCAAAGAGGCGGCGCCCATCAGTATCCACAACATCATCCTCGATAATAGCTCGGATAGCTGGCTTTGCCAGAATCTTCTTACCCATCATTTTTAATATGGCGGGGCGGGCGAATTGTTCAAATGTAATCATGGAGCTGACAGGATTGCCAGGCAATCCCAAATGAGGCACCTTCCCCTTTCTCCCTCCTTCCATTTTCTTCATAACTCCAAAGGCAAGCGGTTTCCCGGGCTTCATACAAACCGTCCAGAAGCCAACCTCCCCATGCTCTGCCAGTACATCCTTTACTATGTCGTAGTCTCCCTTGGACACACCCCCGGAGGTAATAAGCATATCCGCATCCAAACCCTCATCGATCTTCTCAGTTAGAGACTGGACCGAATCGCGCGCTATGCCCAGGATTTTGGGGATCCCACCGTAGCGAGAGACTTCAGCGGCAATGGTATAGTTATTGCTATCATGAATCTTACCGGGAGCCAACGGCTGGTCAACACCGATAAGCTCGTCTCCCGTAGCTAGAATAGCCACAATCGGCCGACGGATAACCAGCACAGTGGAGCGCCCCAGGGAGGCCAGCACACCTATCTCTTGAGGGCGAAGCACCTTCCCTCTTTTAAGAATTAATTTTCCTTTGGCAATATCCTCGCCTCTACCCCGGACATTCAATCCCTTCCTGGCCTGGCACAATATACCGATTTGCGAAAGGTCATCACTGGATGATTTGCGGTTGACTTCATCGGTATTCTCAAATTGAACTACGGCATCAGCCCCTTCGGGCAATGGTGCGCCCGTCATAATACGAATAGCCGTCCCCGGCCTGACCTCTTTTGTGGGCATAGACCCGGCAGCAACCTCTCCGACTACGGCTAAATATCTAGGTGATGATTCACCGGCCCCCCGAGTATCTTCAGCCCGCAGGGCATAACCATCCATGGCGGAATTATCCAGCGGGGGAATATCTATAGTGGAATAGACATCCTCGGCCAGAACCTGTCCCAGACAGTCCAAAATAGGCTTCCGTTCGGGCTCAAGAACCTCAACATAGCTCAAAATCTTCTTCAGGGCTTCTTCAACAGAGATCATGCGGCAAACTCCACAGGGACATTATAAATTATCTCCAATCACCATACCAACTTCCATTGCTATTTCTATCTATGCAGGCCAGTGTCTCAAGTTCAGCTTAAGTTGACAATTAGCGACTTTAGCTCTATATTTTAACAAAGTAAGGAGGTAAGAATGCGAGAAAAGGTAGAAGCAGCCCTGGAACAAGTGAGACCGGCATTGTTAGCTGATGGAGGGGATGTCCAACTAATAGATGTCAAGGACGGAGTTGTGACATTAAAGCTAACTGGTGCCTGCAGTGGCTGCCCCATGTCAACTATAACATTGAGGGGTGGAATTGAACGGGTGCTCAAGGAACAGGTGCCTGAAGTTAAAGAGGTGGTAGCCGTCTAACCTGCGGCAGCATTTCAAAAGGAGGACAGAAGCGAATCAGGCTGGAGACTTAAATGCCTCAGGGATACTTTATCTGCCACTCTTGTGGTAAAACGGTAGAACATACAGAAGAGGAGCGGCCTTGCCAGGTGCTCAATGGTTGGCTCATGGTTTCACGATGGAAAGGGCCAAAGGTAGTCGAGCATTACAATTTCTGCTCCTCGATTTGCCTCAAAAAATGGACGGATACCCAGGTTCCTCAAGTCCCTGATGTATTCTTAAAAGCTTTTGAGGAAGGAAAGGATTAAGAATGCCCATCTATGAATATCTTTGCCCTGATTGCAACTATAAGTTTGAATTGCTTCGTCACCAAAACCAAGCAAACGAAAACGCCTCTTGCCCCCGCTGTCACAATGGCGCAAAACGGATATTCTCCTCTTTCGCCTCTTTTTCTAAAAGCGGTGAAGGGCCATCTGCCCCGATTGGGGGAAGTTCCTCTTGTAGCTCATGCTCTGCCACAAGTTGTGACACCTGCCAAATATAGTTCCCTCAGCGAGAAACTGCAAAGAGCCCAAATTAAGAGAGAACACCAAATGACCGGCCTGTGAAAATAAATCCCAAACATGTAATCACATTGGTGAGATGAGATGATTGAGATAAGAAGAAAAGACTTCTCCGGCGATGAGATAATCAGGAAGATGAAATACCCCAAAATAGGGGCGATATCAATTTACCTAGGCACTGTACGTGAATTCCCTTCGGGTAATGGACTGGAATTTGAGGATGATAACCACGCTGTCCAGAAACTAGAGGAGATAGAAAAAAGAGCAATCGACAGATTTGATGTCGAGGATGTAGCGATAGTACATCGAGTGGGTTTCTTAGGCATATCAGAGAATATTCTATTAGTAGCAGTTGCCGCCTCTCACAGAGAGCCAGCTTTCGATGCTTGCCGAAGCATAATAGACGATATAAAGGACTTCCACAAATCATGGGGAAAAGAAGTACCAAAATAGGAATTTTAGAGATTTCCAGAGATGGTAAGCTGAAGCAGACAGATGAGCTTGTCCACGAAGAAGAGATTATCGTTAAGCTCAATGGAGAAATTCATAAATTCTACTGCATTCTCGTTGACCTAGAAGAGATGATAGCTGGCAATTTGAAATCAAGAGGCATAGACCCTTCTTTGTCCCGAATCAGGAAGCTCGGCAGCAATGAGTTCGAGGTGAATGTTCTCGAAGAATTAGTTAAGACCCCCAGAAAATGTGATTCCAGGAAACAGTTAACCAAAAGCGAAGTTTTTGATTTGATAGAAGCGCTAAACGAAAACAGTTTCTTATACCAAAAGACTGGCTGCACACATGTCATCGGAATCTGTGAGGATAAGGAGATTTTTGTCGAGGATATAAGTAGGCATTGCGCCATAGATAAAGCCATCGGCTTAGCAATTAGAGACGGAATCAACTTAGCGAACAGTTCCCTGGTTAGCTCGTGCCGGCAAACGGCTTCCACAATAAGAAAGGCGATCTTTTCTGAAATACCAATAGTTGTAAGCATCGCTGCCCCCACGGACCTAGCTGTAAAAGAAGCCAATAAATACGGGATAACACTCATAGGATTTGCCAGTTCCAAAAGGTTTAACATCTACTCCCACGATTGGAGAATCGAAATCTAAGAATATATAAAGTGGGGAAATAACAGGTTTTATCATAACCGATAGCATTGCAGTTTAACCGTAAAAGCTTATGTGAAGCTATTCGTACCACCACTTCTGATACACTGGCGATATCTAAACCAGAACCTTTTGGTGGATTTGAAATAAGAAATTAAGTAGTCTAAAATACACTATTTACTCTGGTTCACAAAATGCATGAACTTGGAATAACTGAAAATATCATTAATATTACTTTAGCCAAAGCCGGTGAGGCGCAAGCTAACAAGGTCATCCAAATTAACTTAGTAATTGGTGAGATGTCAGGATTTGTCCCCGATTGTATTCAGTTTTATTTCGATACTCTAAGCAAAGATACTATCGCTCAAGGAGCAGTACTCCACTTTGAATTAGTGCCAGCTCAATTGCGTTGTCGGAATTGTTCCACGATTTTTTCCCCCCAAGATACTCTATGGTCTTGCCCTGAATGCCGGGGCCAGAGCGTAGAAATATCCAAAGGACGAGAGCTCTATATCGAAAGCATGGAAGTAGAATGAAAAAAATAGAAGTTATTCAGAACATTCTGGAGGCTAATGAGACCATAGCTAGCCGAAATCAACAGCTACTGGATAAACACAAGGTTTTTGCCATTAACATTATGTCATCTCCAGGTGCTGGCAAGACAAGTCTTATTCTACAAACTCTGGCGAGGCTGAAAGGCAGGCTGAACATGGCTGTTATCGAAGGTGATGTTGCTTCCACAGTAGATGCTGAGAAAGTACAGAGCGAGGCAAAAGCAGTAGTTCAGATAAATACCCGAAATATGCCGGAAAGTTGCTCATTAATGGCTGCCATGATTGAGTCAGCTCTAAAGGACATGCCCTTGGATAACATAGACCTACTCTTAATCGA
>JAUWFX010000024.1 GCA_030606765.1 Dehalococcoidia bacterium | reverse complement strand
TAGGGAAAGGCATCTTGAGAAAAATCCTTAAAGATGCCAAAATCTCTGTCGATGAATTTGAGAAATTACGCTAAGATTGAGGTAGCAATAGCTTTTTAGGTAACTCTCGCAGTCTGGACACCAAATCAGGTCTCAAAAAGTACGATTTGAGTCCCGAGTGCCCAGCCAGTGTGGCGCATTCGTCTAGAGGCCTAGGACACCTCCCTCTCAAGGAGGAGATCACCGGTTCGAATCCGGTATGCGCTACCAATTCTGTTGGTATGTAGGTCTTCCTTTGAGGGAGTTCTATCTTTATCCAGAGGTACTGACAAGAGGAGTACCAGAACACATGCACCCTGATAATGGATCTGAATTCACTTTGATATCGATTTGAGTATAATGCGGGATTAAGGAGGATACCATGTCGCTAAGAAAAAATATGTTCGAACATAAATATGCTGATGTCAATAACATACGCCTCCACTACGTAACGGCGGGCAAGGGGAAATTGATAATGTTCCTCCACGGTTTTCCTGAGTTTTGGTACGAGTGGAAGAATCAGCTTGCTGAATTTGGACGAGATTACCAGGCAGTGGCTCCAGACATGCGTGGCTATAACTTATCATCGAAACCTGTCGAAGTCGAGCAATATCGAATGAAATATCTCATCGGGGATATTCGTGCTCTTGCCGAGCACCTTGGGTATAAGAAGTTCATCCTCGTGGCTCATGACTGGGGCGGTGCGGTGGCTTGGTCGTTCGCAATACGTCATCCTGAATATCTGGAGAAGCTCATAATAATAAATGCTCCACATCCTGTTAACTTTATGCGTGAGCTTCGTGATAATCCGGCACAGCAGAAAGCCAGCCAGTATATTCTGGTCCATCGGACTCCTGAGGCTGAGGACATACTGGCAAGAAACAACTATGAAGTTCTTGTCAGTAACCTTTTAGAGGACGGTATAAATCAGGGCTATTTCACAGAAGAGGACAGGAAAGCATATATCGAAGCCTGGTCGCAGCCTGGAGCGCTCACCGGTGGTTTAAACTATTATCGAGCCACCCATCTCGGCTCTTTTACAGGTGAAAGCGACGATAGTTTGTCCGCCGATCCTTCGTTGTTTATGGTTAAGGTGCCAACGCTGGTCATCTGGGGGGAGAAAGACAAATGGCTGCTTACAGGTAATCTGGAAGGTCTGGAAAAGTACGTACCAAACCTGACCATCAAGCGCATTCCCGATGGCTCGCACTGGATCATTCATGAAAAGCCGGGGCTGGTTAATTCCTATATCAGAGAATTCATCACTGCCAAGGCCTGAATAGTCTTTGCCACCATCTTTGCTTAGTGGTCTGCTTAGGGGCTTCCAGAAGCAATAATCGTTCCTGAAGAAATTCTGCTTTAGCTTTCCAATAGCCAACTTCTTGGGATAGTTGCTCTATTCTATTGATAATGGGTTGGGTTGACAGAGTATTATCTGATAATGGCTTAGTGAGCAGGGGTAGGTCATCGATAATATATGACTGCCCGAACTTGGAAGGGACTAGACTGGCCTTGAGTTTGCCCGACTTGATATACCGGCGGACGGTGACTATGGAGACCCCTAAAGCCTCGGCAGCCTCCCTTAATGTATAGCCCTTCATTAAGAACATTGTAACACCTTAGTCAATGTCCTTGGAATGGGGATGATCAGTCTGATCAGGGGTGTCGTATAAACATATTGACCAGGGAAACAGAGAGTAGGCCGTACAGGATTCGAACCTGCAATACCCTGACAAAAGGTTCGGCTACCTTATTTTACCTCTCGTCAAGAGTGGGATACATCCGGTCACCAAGATCGTTGGGGTCTAACGCCTGTTTAATCTTACGCTGCCAGGTATGTGTGGCTGGCTGCTTGGCCAGATCTTGCTGCAGTTCTTCGTGCGTTTTACCCACAGCAAGGTACATGCCTTCCTTCCCGGGCGGGATGTTATGCCTGGCTTCTTCTTGTATACAGTGCTTCATCCACTCTACGGCGGCAGCAGTCGATACCTTATCGGCCACATCATAAAAACCGAACTGCTCCAGCCCGCAGTTCCCCCCGCCCCCGATGGAGCCGACGCACCCCATCATCGAATCGTTGCCGCAGTCCACCAGTAATCCCTTCTCCTGGTATTCTTCGGTCGCATCTTCGGCGAGCGGTCGGTATTTTTTCACAAAGTCTGGCGTGCCGACCTGCATGAAGTTGCCTACCCAACCACCGGTATAGACGAAGTTCAAATTCTTCTTACCCATCCTGAGCAGGTACAACAATGAAAACTGCTCCATTTCCGGCTCCAGCCACTTCTTAACTTTCCAGCCCCCGGTTTCTTCCAGTATCCGCTCCAGCGCCTTCTCCTGATACTCAATATCCCGCTGGCTCATGCCCACCAGCACCAGCTGGAATGATCTCCTCATTTCTTCAGTGACCTCTTTTACCTCCCGCTTCTGCATAAACTCCTCGATGTCATCAAGCGATTTGGTGGGGTCCTGGTAGAGCATCCAGAAAGCCGGACCCAGGTCCGCACCCAGCATGGTCCACTGCCGATGGGCATAGTAACCTATTTCGTTATCATATAATCTGTAATAGGCTTCGAATAAACTATCCCAGTCCTTAAAGGCCAGAGTATATGCCCTGAAGTTTCCGGGTAGCGGAGAGCGGTAAGCAGGCGCGGTACCCTCAACGGGAAACTCCACCGGTCCCGGCCAGGGAGCAAGCTTCACGGCGCATTTGGTATATACGCCCAGACCACCTCTGGCTCCCAGCGCTCCCCTGACGATACCCCTCATGCTCGGGCCCGGGCCTTCAGCACAGAACCAGCCGCACCCGGAACCAATGGAGCCTGTTCTTAATATTTCACCATTGGGCATAACCCACTCCGCCCCCAGCAGGTTCTCCCTGAGCTCGCCGGTGTAAATTGAGGTGCCGCCGCTTCCGTGATAACAGGTAGCGCCGACTAAGGTAGCGCAGCTGGCCCCGGCGCCGGTCACGGTGCAATTCAGCCCTCGTTTCATCACCTCTGCCTGGAGCACGCCGGCGATAACATACGGCTCTATCACGGCGAACATGTTCTTCTCATCAATCTCAAGAATATGGTCCATACGCCGCATGTCCAGCTGGATAACGCCCTCAGTAAGGGGAGCACCGTAAAAGTACCATCCCGTGGAATAGGGTTTTACCTTTATCTTGTATTTGTTGCAGATTCTTACTATCGCCTGGACTTCTTTGGTACTGCCCGGCAATAAAGCGGCCTCCGGCCGCGTCATGAACTTGCTCTGGTTGGGACGGACGGTTTCAGCCAGCCACTGGTAAGCGTATGAGTCCATTACAGCGGGGTCTTCTGAGATATATCTGGGGCCTACTATATCTTCCAAAGCACGGTACGCGTCTCTTGATAATGCCATTTTCTGCTCCCTTCCGTTGTTAAAGCGCCATCTGAACAAGGTCTATAATGTCATAGACCTCAATTTTTTCATCTTGGCTTTTAACCGTATCGGCAAAGTTCCTTTCACACCACGGGCAGGCGCTGACTATTGCCTCTGCACCAGTGGCCTTTGCTTCGGTAAGCCTTTCTGCGGCGGTCCAAGCGGCAAAGTCCGGGTATGCTTCCAGTACCCCGCCACTGGCACCACAGCACCAAGCATACTCTCTGATTCTTTCCATTTCCACCAGTGCTAAGCCCGGTATGCTCTTTAAGACGTTCCTCGGGGCATCATATATCCCCCAGGCACCGTTATACCGGGGTTTGCTCGGTTTCCACACCGGAATCTGCCCGTATATTTTCTCTTTACTGCCCTGCCAAGGCACATACGGCTCGCCCAGCCTACCTAGATGGCAGGGGTCATGATAGGTAACTGTCAAAGGCACACTCCTAGTCAGTTTTATCTTGCCTTCCTTGATGAGGCGGTCTATATATTCCACCACGTGAATAACCTCAAAGGTGAAACCTATCTCAGGATAAAGCCGTTTAAAGGTGTAGTAACACTCAGCACACGGTGTGACCACTGTCTTCACTCCGGCATCAGCCCATGCCCGGGCGTTTTTTCTGGCAAATCCGTTCAGCTCTTTACGGTATCCCCACTGGTAAGCCCTGCCACCGCAGCATGATTCATTCTCCCCCATGATACCGATATCCACACCAGCGTCCCTGAGCATCATGACGGCCACCCTGGCTGTCTTCTGCAATCCCTCATCATAGCTGTAACGGCAGCCGGCATGAAAGACCACCGCAGCCTTTTCCTCGGCCAGATTTTTTACGTCCAGCCCATCAGCCCATTTGCCCCTATTCACCCCGGGCTCCATCATCATATTCTTTTCTTTCTGAAGGTTATCAATATAAGGCTTGTGCTGGGGCAGCGTCTGTCCATCCTCAACCAGCTTGAAGCGCATTTCATGCATTACCTCCAGCCCCCGGATGTTATAGCGGCAGATCTTATCGGAGACATCACATGCCCCACCCATCTGGCATTTCCAGACAATATCTTTCAGCTCGTCATTATAGCCGATCCTACCCTCGAGTAAGGAAAGAGCGACGGATAACCTGCCACCGAGGGAGTAGGCCTGAAAATTACAGTACTCAATGCTGGGACAGGCCCTGGCAAATCTGGCGCTTTTTATGTGGTCAAGCGGGATCCACTTGCAGTAGGAGCAGCGGCTGCAGTCCGTACAATCATCCTTATAGTCCTCTAAAGCCATGTCCTTTTATACCTCAACTTTCTATTTTTGCTAGAAACAAAGCTTCCCCGGGTTCAGTATATTATTGGGGTCAAATATCCCTTTGATGGTCCTTATCATTTCTTTGTTACTGGCATCCCGGTTATACACCATATCCGCCCATATACCGTAAGGCCGGGAGAAATAAGCCCCCTGTTTTATCAAGGCTTCACTGCACGTCTCCAGTAATTCCATAACACGGTCAATTTCTATCTTGTCCCTAGAGTTATAAGGTAGATTGAATTCACAGTGACAGGCGGTACCCTGGTGCTGCGGCTGGAGGTAAATACCGATATCCGAGACCGGATATCGCAGCGCATTTGCCGCAGCAAAAACCGTATTGACAAATTCCGGAGTCTTATCCAGCGTGCTCATGAAGAAAATATCCTGACAGGCACCTTTGTAGGTTAGCTTCCAGTAGGCTGCCGGAGACGGATTGAGTATGGTTGACATTACCTGTCCGCCCCCTATGCCGGAAACCGCTGGAAGTAATTCTAGGCCGAACTGCTGCACTATGTCCCTGGTATCTTTTTCCTGAAAGTCCACCTTTTCCTCCGGGAAAAGGTCACGCCCAGCGATTCCCATAATGATAACCCATGGTGGCAGTTTATTTTTCAGGACTTGTATTCCGTCAGCATCCCTACTCAAGATAGCAGCCAAGTTAGCACTGTTTAATACAAGGAACTCATCACCCAGCCTGACTTTAAGCAGTCGGTAAGCGCATTCTATCAGGCCTTTCAGGTCATCCGACGGTATGAAGAAAAACCTGTGTACCTTAGGCAAAATCTCACATTTTACTGATGCCCAGGTCACGATACCGATACTCCCCTGAGCACCGGAAACGAGCCGGTAATAGTCCACCTGACCAGGACCTCCGGAGAAAACTTGGGCCAGACCCATTTCCCATTGCTGTTCAAGCGTGGGGTAATAGCCACTTGCATCACCGGTTCGCAGTATCTCCCCATTGCCCCAGACTATCTCCAGGCATCTCAATGGCTCAAGCAGTGTGTGGTTGTACTTGGGTACCAGTGTCGGCTCCCTCTCCAACAGACTAGCGATTACTGACTTTGACTGGCGGGGGAGCAGTGGCGTGGAGAGTCTCAAGCCCTCTTCAGCTAAGACCGGTTGCAGTTGCGCATAGGTTACTCCCGGCTCAATTAGCACCATCCTGTTTCTGCGGTCAATCCTGACAATCTTATCCATCCGGCGCAGGTCAATGATGACCGCTTCCGGCACGCTCGGCACGGTATCACCACGAAAGTGAGGCTCACCTGAGCTTACCGCTACCAGGGGTGTTCTTGTTTGGTTGGCCCAAGTCACAATCTTTTGCACATCGTCTGCATTACGGGGTTGTACGACTAATCGTGGCTGCATCGGCAAGGTAAAGCTATTATCATGAGAGTACCTGTCAAGGAGCTTGCGTTCCTTGATGACCTTTTCCTTGCCTATCATCTCCGTCAGATTATTACTTGTTTTGACATTCAATTTTCAATCTCCCCCATTGTCCTTATTAAACTGAGTGTGTCTCACTGTTAATATTATTTGCTTCTACGAGGCAGACGGTCAATTCGTAAAACTTGAAAAGATTTTGAACTGAGTCCCACAAGTGCTTCATGTTTACTGATTAACTGCCCTAGTAGTTACCGAAAACAAGAACTGAATTTAGCTAATAATAAAAACTTCTTTGATATATGTCAACACCACTATTGACAAACGCTTGGAAAGAGATGACCTGGTTATCGTGGACGAGTTGGGATTCGTGCCGTTTGATCGCGCCGGTGGTGAGCTCCTCTTCAATCTGCTATCTGAGCGATATGAGCGCCGGTCGACCCTTATCACGACTAATCTGGCCTTCGGCGAATGGGTGCAGGTCTTCGGCGATGCTAAACTTACTACCGCAGACCCATTGAGGATAGCGGGACCCAACCTTAACATTACTCCTATCCTGTCCTAACAATGGGGTCCACCTCCAAGATACTGTAATTATTAAGGCATATACTCAGGTGCTCTGCGATAAGGGGATCTGTAGTCCGGGTCTTTCAGATATGGGCATGTATTACCGCATCTCTGTTTATTAGTGCATTTAATAACGTGAGATCCATCGTCAAACTTCACAATATAAGCACCAACATGATAAATCGGGCAGCTTATGCGACGCCTTTCGACTTTACTTACCATGCTTAGTTATGTCTCCTTAAGAAGCGTTCTTAGTTTATCTTCACGATCCTTTCTTTTCTTGGCTACTATTAAAAAAGTCCTGGGCACATCTGCCATAAACGCTTTTGATTGTTCGGCAGCATCAGTGTAGAACGAGATGAGCTTCTGCTCCATATCAATGGCCTGATTTAAGGCATCAATGTGGCCTAGTTCCTTCGCGGGTTCTCTCTCAAACGTATATTTATCGGTTTCTACACTGAAGGCAAAACACCCCTCAATGGCATCAGTGATAACGCCGTAGTATGCCCTTTGAATCATCGTTGTATATTTATTATTCTCTTTGGAAAAGGTGAGAAAAAGCTCCGCCGCTTTGGGATATCTTTCCGCCATCTTTTCATAAAAGCCAGCAGAATCCGCTTCCAGCTGCTTAGCAAAACTGATAACCGAGGCGCTTGTATTTAACGGCATTTTATATCTCCTCCATTACTAGGGCCACCTTTCAATTACCACCTTGCTTTCTGTAAAGAAGCGGATGGCTTCCTTACCTTGAGTGTGTAAGATTCCGAAGAAGGAGTCGCGCATCCCGCTGAAGGGGAAAAATGCCATGGGTGCCACTATACCGATGTTGATACCAACGTTCCCGCTTTTGACTCTATACTTGAATTCTCGAGCAGTTCTTCCATTCGAGGTAAAAATAGCATCTGCATTATGGAAGGGATTGTCGTCACATATTTTAATGGCTTCATCAAGGGTTTTGACACGGATAATACCCATGGTGGGACCGAATATCTCCTCGGTAACTATCTTCATTTCAGGTTTAACGTTTTCCATGATGGTTGAGCCCAGGAAACAGGTATCGGGATAGTCTCCTTTGATTTTGAAATCACGCCTGCCATCAAGTATTATCTTAGCACCTTCTTCAATACCACTACTGATATATGAAAGTATTTTTCCCTTTTTCTCGGTATCACGGACAGGACCCATCTGAACTTCCTCATCAAGACCATTACCAATTACTATGTTCTTAGCGGTGTCTACAACACCGTTAATAAATTCGTTGTAGAAACGGTCATCATCGCCAACAATAATGGCGTTCTGACCAGCTAGGCAGCGTTGCCCCGCATTACCGAAGAAAGATGTCATCATTGCCGGTATGGTTGCTCTCAGGTTGCAATCCGGCATGATTACCATAAAGTTTGAGGCTCCGCCCTGAGCAATGACCCGCTTGCCGGTGGCACCACACCTCGGGTAGATAACATCCTTGGCAGTAGGAGTTGAGCCGACAAAAGTAATACCCTCAATATCTGGGTGGTCCAGCATTCCCTTGACCACCGTTCTTCCACCATTCACTACATTCCAGACGCCAGGAGGAAAACCTGCTTCATCTACAAGTTCCGCAATTTTCATCTGGCTTAAGGGAACCTCGCTTGAGGGCTTGATTACGACGCAGTTGCCAGTCGCGACGGCGTAAGGTGCTGACCAGAGCGGAATCATGAAGGGGAAATTATAAGGTCCGATGATACCAAAGACGCCCAGTGGCGTAGGAATAAGATATTCGTCAATACCGGACGCGATATCTTCAGAATAATAACCCTGCATCAGGGTGGGAATACCACAGGCAACTTCTACATTTTCAATGCCGCGCCTGGTCTCACCTCTGGATTCATCGATTGTCTTCCCATGCTCCTGAGTTTGTACCCTGCTCAACTCTTCAAAATTCTCCTCAAGCAACTCCTTTAAACGGAAGAGGCATCTGGCACGAGCAACCGGTGGAGTTCTCCGCCAATCAGGGAAAGCTACTTTGGCCGCTTCAACTGCGGTGTCAATCTCTTCCTTGGTTGAAATCGGGACTCTGGCAATCACTTCACTATTGACTGGATTGACCACGTCCTGAATCTCACCTTCGGACTCAACCCATTCTCCATCAATGTAATTTTTGACTTCTACTATTCCTTTTATTGGTTCTTCTAAAATCGCCATTATTACCTTCCTGATCTATTTTCTTAGACCTTCTTAAATTTTTACTATACATTACCTTGATAGATAGCATCCCGTCAAGTGGTGTAAATTACCACTGCTGATCTCTACCAGCGGCATTTGAGCCTCGTCATCTGCCATTGGCCCGAGATTAGGATCGAAAGCTTTCCCTTGTGCCAGGGATTGCTTCGTCGCTGTCCTCCTCACAATGGCAAGAAGATGTATCACTGACGTGCTGAATGGGGATAGTGGGGGCTCTATATCAAATACTGTGGAAATAGCTACGGGATGGTACAAACCCCAGGAGCATTTTCCTCCAGTAAACATCGACATTCCTCAGGCCATAAGATACGCGCTTTAGTGTCTTGACCTCAGTCTGGCAGCCTTCGGTAAAGCCGTTAGTTGTCTGCTTACGGAAGTAGTTCACAACTGCCTTCATCAGTGCTTCAGGGTGCCCACCACGAGTTCACCATCATCCACCCATCTTAGGCTGAAGATGATATTGCCCGGCCCCTTGACTGCCTCCTCCTTGCTCTGCGGCCAATAGAGCTCGCCTGTGTCTGCTTTGGGCCAGTGAGAGTCTTCAAGGCTGGTATATTTCTACCGGACCCCTCGATCATCATGCTCAGCGCCACTCTGTCATCATACCTCACCATCACTAGCACTCTGCGGCTTCTGGGCTGAAGCAGCCTTATGACAGTATCCTATTGCCCTTAGCCATGCTGATACAAACCCTGCTCACTCTATTTTTCTGCTCAGAAGTGCCTGCCACGATAGATTCCTTAAGGCGTTCCTGCCACAGAACATGCTATGGAGCCAGTCAAGAGTTGACGGTCACTGCCTGGCGATAATACCATTGAGACAGGTCATCTCTGGTCGTGAAATCATCCAGATGGGAGGCAATAGAGATACCCTGGTTGATGTGAATCTCGGCTTCCCTGAGTTTATTGATGATCTGCTCTGGAGTGAAGCCCTTTCTGTCCTTCTAGACTAACATTATAGTTGGACTCCTTTTTGGGGGGCACGTCACTAGTGGAAACTGAAGCGGAACCAGGAAGTAAATCTTGAGTACACAATTTGGCTTAAGGTGTCCCACTTATCACTTATGCTGACGATGCACACCCTAGAGGCCAACGTTTTCATGATATCGATTGTTATGTAAAGAATCGACTTTCACGAAGGTTATGATGATTTCCTGCTCATAGGCTGATAGTGCTTTGGGCATATTGACCTTCTTCTTATCGTCGCTTGGAACCTATGCTGATAGGGATGCTAAAAGGAATGTTGTATTGCGAACATGCGATGTTGACAGTGCGGGGAGGAAACCACATACTGTGTCCCAATGTTGGGAAAACTAGACTCTTACGGATATTCGAGGTACCGTTGGGTCGTTCTTGGCGTTGCCTGGCTTGCTACGGCGTCCTTGTTCACTACCCATAACATACCGGCTGGGAGGCCTCACGACCTGATTCCGGACCTGGGTTTTAGCCAAGTCCAGTATAGTCTGACTATAACGGGACCAATGCTGGGTATCGTTGTGGCTGCCATGCTAGGAGGCGCGCTAGGCGATCGCTATGGAGCAAGGTCGATAGTAGGTATCGGAGCAATCCTCGGTGGACTTGGAGCTATCTTCAGGACATTTGTGGGTAGTTTCGGACCAATGTTTGGCTTAAGTATCATCCTCGGGATAGGTACCGCATTGGTATTTTCAAATCTGCCTAAACTAGTGGCTATGTGGTTCCCGCCTAAACAGGTTGGCCTGGCGACCGGGCTTTATATGACAGGCGTTGGTATGGGGACAGCCACAGGCCTCGCCGCATCTGGTGCCTTTGCCACGTGGCAGCAAGCCTGCCTCATTACAGGCATAGCTGCTCTGGTAGCGGCAGCCTTGTGGACTATCCTGGGCAGAAGTACACCAATGACTATGCTGGGAACTGAGCTATCGGTGGGCCTCAGGCAAAGCTTGAGGCATAGCGTCAGGGTAAAAGATATTTGGATACTCTTTATTATCTTGTTCCTCTCCCTAGGAGCGATTCTCAGTTACATATCATCGCTTCCAGTCATGCTGCAACAGATACATCATGTTCCAACAAGGACAGCAGCATTATTCTCCTCGGTTGTGGTGTACGCCATGGTTTGTGGACTGTTCTTTCTTCCAATGCTCTCCGACCGACTAGGATTGAGAAAACCGGTAGTGGTATGGAGCATGCTGCTCAGCGCAGTGCTTCTTTTTCTTGCCTGGGTCAGCGCCATTAGCATGCTGACATGGATCCTGGGTGCACTAGGCGGTTTCTTCCTCGGATACTTAGCAGTTCTACTGACCTTCCCCGTCGAGCTTCCTACGATCGGCCCCAAATTTGCAGGCGGCGCAACTGGCATAGTCCTGACGGGGGAACACATCGGGGGCTTTCTCTTTATGCCTTATGTATTTACGCCAATTGCAGCGTCCAGCCCGACCACTGGTTATTTTGTCATCTCCATCGCCATAGCCACAGCTGCCATATTTATGATACCACTACACGACACAGGCACAAGGACTAGGAAGGCTCAGCATAATGGAGAATAGTGCATTTCTATTATGACTGGGCAGTAGCATTCATAGTTTTCCCGAAGATATGACGGGCCTTCTCGCTTGTGAGCTTTGCGTAATGGGGTAGTTGGTATGAGAGTCGAGGCTCGGCTTCGGCTCTTACTTTGTGGCAGTGTTGGTTCAGTCAAATAGAGAGAGCTATTTGGTTTTGTCAGTCCCGATCGAGCTGGGAAAATCATACTCATAGAGAAGCTATGAATCATATGGATGGGGTTTAGATGACCGGAGGTTCAAATCCTCTCAACCCGATTTTCAATCTAGGGATTTTGCTAACGGACTGACCTTTTGCCTCCAAAAATCATCGAACTGCTCCGCTGATTCCTGTAATCCGCCTACTACACGGCCACATGTACACCACTATCGCCAAAATCCAAATAGGTCAGAGACAGGTATCTGAATATCAAGAGGAGGTATGCCCTTTGGATTGGGCGATGGACTTGCCCTAAATGATGTTTATGTCCTGGCAAAGCCCCAAGCTATCCTCAAACTTCACTGAGCTAGCAAGTGATATAATGATATAATAGGATTAGGATGTGCGTTTTGCCTGATGAAGTAGCCGGGGCAGTGGACCAAGAGAGGGTACCATCCATTGATATCACTTCGGAGCATGAGGACTGCGTGTAACATATGTATTGGAGGTGAGAAATGAGCAAACCAAGCGACCTAGTAGCAGCCTGCGGCTTGGACTGTAAAGAATGTGACATCCTTCGGGCCACAGACAGTCCTGAATTAGCACATAGCATTGCAGACTGGTTCAAGGAACGCGAAGCCCCAGAGATAAGGCCTCAAGACATCCATTGTTTGGGTTGTAAGGGAGACAGAGCACAGCACTGGTCGGCAAACTGTTGGATACTTGAGTGCTGTGTTGATAAGAAGGGACTGCAATTCTGCTATCAGTGCCAGGGTTTTCCGTGCGACAGACCTAAAGAATGGGCCAAGGAAGATAAGAGATATGAGGAAGCTCTGGGCAGACTCAAAGGGATGAAGAGAAGTGCAGAAAGCAGTCCTTGAGCAAATAGAACTGGCGGAGACTATTTAGCGACTAACGGGAGTTCTTTTCACCGCGACGGATCGCAAAACTAGCACAGAGAACGCAACAGGGAGGCATTTATGAATTATGAGGATTTTCTGGAACTGGCAAAAAAGAGGAGGAGCATCCGCAAATTCAAATCTGATCCTATACCCAATGAATATATCGACAAAATCATAGAAGCTGCCCGCTGGGCTCCTTCAGGAGGCAACTCACAGCCCTGGGAGTTCATTGTCATAAAGAAAAAGGAGTTAAGAGACAAGATCGCAGAAATAGCACAGGAGCAGTATGGCATTACCCACAAGATGGAGATGCTCAGGGAGCCAAAGCTCAGGTTTCCTAAATATGCTACACCGCCCGCGGGAAAGCCAGGATTTGCTACTGCGCCGATATTCATTCTACCTTGCGGTGACACTAGAACCAAAGAGATTTATCCCAAATCCATGACCATGACAATTAGTGACTCAATCTTTATCACAACCATGGCAAATGCCCTCATATATATGATCCTGGCAGCAAACACACTAGGACTTGGTGCACAGCAGGTATCCGTTATTGAGACCCCTTTTGCACAGGCACAAATCAAAGCCCTTCTAGAAATCCCCAAAGAGTTCATGGTGTACGAACTGCTGGTGATCGGCTATCCCGATATGGAACCACCTGGGAAGACTATGAGAGACAAGAATGAGATGGTTCACTATGATTTCTTTGATGTGTCCAAGTACCGGACGCAGCAGCAAATCGATGACTACACCATTCTCTGTCGTACCGAGACGGTTGCCCAGGATGGCACACCATTGCCACCCAAGAAGTGATGACAAAAGATACAAGCCAATAGAAACTCGGTCAGTGCTACGTTGATTCAGTCAACCGGCAGCATATGCCCGGCGGAGAGATTAGTTTTGCCCGTTTGAGAAACGCTTAGGAAAAGATTGGCCTGTAGGGACTAACGTTTCCTTTTCCTTCCGACTTCCTGCTACTCTGGACTGTTCGAACTCCCTTGCGAGTTTCTCCATATGTTTTCTAAAGAGTGGGTCCTCGCTAGCTATTCTTTCTCTGTCTAGTTGCTCTATTTCTGTATAGTCCTCCCGGTCAACTATGGCCCACAGGGGAAAAGGTTCGAGGGGAGGACAGCCGTTTATATATACACCCTGGTCACGGTACTTCTTGAGGCAGCTACCAGCCTGGGTCCAGGGCCGCAATGGGTGTCTGCGGTTGCCTCGCCCTGTGTTCAAACCCTTATTAAGGTTCTTTTGAACATACCAAAGGAATTGGAGATATGCCATATGATGGCAGCGGACTATCCTGATATGGTGCTACCACCAAAATCAGTTAGAGCTAGGGATGAACTGGTTCACTATGATTACTATGACAAGGCTAGGTTGCGTACGGAGAGGCAAATCGCAGAGTTTATTGCCACCTGTCGTACCTAACCACTGACTACTATGTAGGAGAGTAGTCAGTTGCTCAACATTCCTAACCTAAAACTTGCTTTGTAGGCTATCTAATCGTCACTATTGTTGCTCAATTAGCTTCAGGGCATATCTGAGAAATTGGCGTTATTTTGGCGTCGAAATGGGTATGTAGAAGGGGATACCATAGTTATATTTGTGTCGTAACAAAGACGGAAGTTGCTGGGTTAGGTTTCACTTGAGTCCCGCCAGCTTCTCAGCCAACCCTTTCTTTTGCTCCCAGTCTGTTGAATTATAAACTGCCATCAATGCACCATATGGTACTCCACCACCTACCCATGTACCCGCTCCATGTAGTCCACACACCCAGTTCTGCAGGAACTTGCTAATCCTCAATCTCTTTTCCGCAGGCGCTACCGACTTGAGGTATTTCTTAACATACTCACTGGTTTCTGGATTTTTCAGTTCTTTTTCAGAAGGCATTGTTATTACAAGTCCACCGGCCACATCGGTTGCCTTTTCTATGGCTTCCCAGAAGCCATAGCTACAGTACACTAATGCCATCCTGGCAAATGTAATATCAGGCAGGAAAACACCGGAACCAGG
>JAUWFX010000161.1 GCA_030606765.1 Dehalococcoidia bacterium | reverse complement strand
CTATACTAACACTAAGAAAGATGGGTGCTTCACAACGAGAAATCGAGAAAGGGGTTAAAATTCTCCAAAAGGGTGGGGTGATTGCTTTCCCGACCGATACGGTCTATGGCCTGGGGGCTGACGCCTTCAATTCCACGGCCGTGGAAAGGATTTATGAGATAAAAGACCGACCCAAGCATCGGCAATTCCCCTTGCTTATCGTTAATGTAGAGCGATTGACTACTCTGGCCGATCCGATACCAGAAATTGCCTGGTTTTTGGCAAAGCGTTTTTGGCCCGGCGGGTTAACTCTGGTTCTACCAAAAACAGATTCGGTGCCTGCCTATCTAGCCCCAGGACCCACCATAGCAATACGCGTTCCTGACCACCCTGTTTGTCTGGCTCTCATTCAACACCTGGGGAATCCCATAATCGGAACCAGCGCCAATATTAGTGGCGAACCGGCTGCCTTAACTGCCGAGGAAGTTGGACAACAACTGGGAGGAAAAATCGACCTTATTATCAATGGAGGCAAATGTCCCGGCGGCAAGGAATCCACAGTAGTGGATATTACCCGTGAACCGCCGATAATTTTACGTCAGGGCATCATACCCTCAGATGAGATTGACAAAGCTTATAAGGACTACTCGGAGGTAAATATTGAAGCGCATTGCTATAGGCTGTGACCACCGCGGCTTTACTTTAAAGGAGCTAATTATGCTCTTCCTGCAAAACGCAGGTTATAGCTATCAAGATTTTGGTTGCTACAGTACTGAATCTGTGGATTATCCTGACATCGCCCAGAAAGTCGGGGAGGCAGTGGCTTCGGGCAATTTTGACCAAGGCATTCTAATATGCAACACCGGCATAGGCATGAGCATAGCTGCCAACAAAATAAAGGGTGTAAGGGCAGCTTTATGCTGTGATGTATTTGCAGTACAACGAGCCCGTCATCACAACGATGCCAACGTTCTGTGCCTCAGGGGGGAGTATACAGACACCGAGTCAGCTTTGGAAATCGTCAAAACCTTCTTAGCCACGGATTTTGAAGGCGGCAGACACGTACAAAGGGTGAATAAAATAAGAGCCTTGGAAAGAGATCCCTCAGAATAAAGGGATACAACCTGAGGAGCAGTTATTTAACAGGTCACGCCACATATCGACTTCTTAAGTCACGGGATAACTTAGCTGTTAATTCCAGGGCTAGGGACGCCGCTTCAGGCGACAAGCTTTCCAGGCCACAAGAAGGAGTTATCAGCCCTTGAGCTACGAGCTGCCTGAATTTAACGCCATCCCTGGTGAATGGAGCCATGGCTTCTTCCAGGCGGTCACGGAGACCGGACAAGGATTCTTTAGCCAAGGCCTCTTCTTCGTTCGGAACTATCCCCCAGGCGATGCTGCCACCACGCTCAAGAAAGGATTTCACTTTATCGGAGTGAGTGCTTAGAGAAGAGGCATAATTGTAAGCATCAAAACTGAGAATGTCGATTTTGGTGTCCAGCAGGACTGACCAGTCAGTGTTTCCGCAGCAATGCAACCCCTTTGTCCCTTTGATTCCCCTTAACACCTCTTCTAGCAGAACAGGCACTTTTTCTTCAGGAATAGGAGTAAACACCGAGCCCAAAGAAACCAAATAGGGCTCGTCAACAAACATAATGGTATTAGGCGATATCTCCCTCAAGACATTTTCCTGCCACGAAGCTTTTAGCCGCAGGAACTTAGCCGCGGTTTCGGCTAAAGTCTCATCATAAAGGATGCCCAGACCATCTTGACGGGTAACCCTCAATCCCCAGGTGACGGGACCTGTTACCTGTCCCTTGACTATTTTACTGCCTGTTGCTTTGGAGAGGAAGGCATGGAGCCCGGCAGCATATTCGGGCGAAATGCCATATTTATGGGCATTATCCTGCTCACAATCAATATAGATTTGCTCCAGCTCGCTTTCAAAATCCGCTGATGGCTCGATGTGAATTTTGTCCCCATCTATAACCACCCCCGGAAAACCCTCACTGAATTGGATAATCATGTTTTCTTTAGGAGAG
The DNA here is from genome assembly GCA_030606765.1 of Dehalococcoidia bacterium. The sequence goes on along the minus strand of JAUWFX010000161.1, from coordinate 709 downwards.
CGCTGCGGTAATTGTGGCCAGCTGGGAATGTCAGGAAGATATTTCATAATAATGGAACAAGCCTCTCCGGGATTCGTGTGAGGCATGCTGCCGATAGCAGTGGGCAAACATCCAAACTCAAACTTAGCTGACATCTTCCTCCTTGCTTAAATACTTGCCAATTAGCAGCCCCAGCTCTTTCCTCTTTTCTTTCGGTATGTATTTCGTCCCAGTGACTATGGCATATTTAAGGGCGCTAGCACAGGCACAGTCCCGTTTCTGCGGTATTGAAGGTAGTAGTAACTTCAGGATTCTCTTGACGGTCTCAATGCCCTTCCTTAGATTAGTTAAAATCATCTCCGTAGTCACCGATTCATAAGTCAGATGCCAGCAATCATAATCGGTGGCAAGGGCAAGCGTGGCATAGCATATTTCCGCTTCTCTGGCTAATTTAGCTTCAGGCAAAGCTGTCATCCCAACTACATCAGCACCCCAAGAGCGGTAAAGTTGTGATTCAGCCTTGGTGGAGAGTTGCGGCCCTTCCATAACCAGATAAGTACCACCTTTATGTACCTTAGCCCCAACCTTGGTGCTTGCCTCAAACGAGATTTGACTCAAAACAGGACAGAAAGGTTCAGCGAGAGAGACGTGCCCCACTATTCCATCTGTAAAGAAGGTGCTTGCTCTTCCTTTGGTACAGTCTATTAGTTGGTCAGGAATGACTACGTCC
>JAUWFX010000086.1 GCA_030606765.1 Dehalococcoidia bacterium | reverse complement strand
AGGATCATTCCGACCAGGGTCATGGAAAGACCTCTATCCTGATGAAGATATAAACACAGAAACGGTATACAAATGGAGAAACCGATTACTATGAAAAACTGAGTGATAGTTATTACCCATAGCTCAGGCTCAAATCGGTGAAAGATATTTCGGAATGGGCTTTTAGCTTTTCCTAACAATTTTTCCATGGCCTGCGTGAAACACCTGATTATAACCTTTTTGGGTTCGTTTTCCTTCTAGTTTAACTAATAATCCTTGCGGCAGGCTCAGGCTATAAAGGGCTTGTTGCTCGTTAACCAATATACTAATCAGTTCCAACCTTGTTGCCTCAAGATGGGTAGCCAGGTAGTTCACGCTCTTGGTAGCAACGCTAACCGCTAGTCATGTAATAGTGCTGGCCGGCATTTGACACAGTGCTCCTCAACACCAAAAGTATTTCATTTGGAGGTTGCGCAAAGCGCACCCTTACGGCAGCTACGAATGGGCAGTGGTGAGGGTTGGCGCCGACATCGGCCTCACTTCGCAACCATATATGGGATTGCCGTTTAGGATTATAGTATAGGAATAGCTGTCTCTCAACTTACATAGTGAGATAATCCCTTTGTAAGAAATGAATTTGAGAACGTTAATATGCAAGATGAAAATGACTATAACCGGAATTGTTTCATGCCTGAGGGGGTAACATATTGCATTTCATCAGGTAAAATTTCTAGCAAGGTGTAATCGGGGTCTTCGGGGCCAGACCAATGATCTTTGAAAAAACGAATCCGTTTTGCGATGCTGGTTTTTGTCTCCCTATCTTTAATTATTCTAGCTTTCCCCAGTATTCGTATACAACAGTCCTCACTATTTTCATTGAATTGATAGGCAAATTCTACATTTTCATTCTGATTAATTTGTATGACTTTGTTACTGGAAGTAGATGTCACCATCAAAAACCTACGATCCAAATATATCAGTGTCATTGGCCTTACTCTTGGTCGTATTTCATCAATAGTGGCCAATGCAACAAATTGAGTTTCCTTAAATTGATTCAATATTTGCCCTACTTCATCGCTTGTGTAAGTCATTTTATCCTTTCTCGCATTTCCATCAAACTAATAACAAGGTCATTATAGATAGAGGTACCGGCTAAATCAAACTATGAATTATTTAACTTCGAATTTTATATACTGCTCGCCAAACATCGGGATGTTTGTCCAGCGATGCGTATAAGTATTCGATTCCGTTTTCATTTACGGTTATTGCCACGAAAACGGCAATATAAAGAGTTACTATTGCCAGCTCAGGAAGGGATAGGTCTCGTCATCAACGATATTCCAGATGTAGGAAAGGTTGCGTGTGCCGAGGTCGGCGACTCCGATTATGTCCCAACCTGCTCCTGAGAATGTGGTGATGTCTTGCATCTCCGCAGTGGTCTTGCCTGTCCCTCCATCCGAAGTGGCTTGTCCGCTGGTTTCGGTGTCCCAGAAGGAGTTGCTCACAGTGCCATCATCCCCGTTTAATCCCACCAGACCACCTACACTTATCTCGCCGGTGACATTACCTGTGGAATAGGAGTTGCTCACAGTGCCCGCATTCCCTCCCATCAGACCGCCAACACACTCATCGCCAGTCACGCTGCCGGTGCTATAAGAGTTGATCGTAGTGCCAAGATTGATCGCCATCAGACCACCAACAGTCCAATTCCCAGTCACGCTGCCTTTGGCATAGGAGTTGCTCACAGTCGTCTCAAACTCATTCAAGCCCACCAGACCGCCAACAGTCCAATTCCCAATCACGTCGCCTGTGGAATAGGAGTCACTCACAGTGCCCGAATTCACTCCAATCAAACCGCCAACATACTCATCGCCAGTCACGCTACCAATAGCATAGGAGTTGCTCACAGTTTCCCAATTCAATCCCACTAGACCACCAATACCCGAATTCCCAGTAATGTTGCCTATGGAATACGAGTTGCTTATAGTTTTCCTATTCAATCCCACCAGACCACCGACACGCTGCGTGCCATTCACGCTGCCTTTGGCATAGGAGTTGCTCACAGTGCCATAGTTTTCTCCTATCAGACTGCCAACCTCACCCTTGCCAGTCACAGTGGCGTCCACTATGCCGATATCTTTTATTCGCCCTTCCTCGACATAACCGAAAAGCCCCACTTCCCATTCATCAACTCGGTTGATGAATAGGTCCCTTATGTCATACCCGTGACCGTCGAAAGTCCCTGTAAATGGGTCATCAATCGATGGATAAACCTCGGTTCCGATTGGTTGCCAGCCCTTTCCTCCATTGGCTGTTGGGCCTGCCAGCTCATCATAACCAGCAGTAGCAGAATCAAGGTGATTCATCAGAATGTAACTGCCGCCTAGGTTATCTCTGACGGCATCCAGATCATACCAGGTCCGTATTTCTAGATTTTCGGAGGGGGTTAAATTGTCAACACCACAGGTATCACCATAGCTCACAATCCCAATAAGCAAGGCTGCCACAACCAAAAAAATGCTAGCTCTGGTCCTGTGATTGCGTTTCCTCAGGCCAGGTATTGTCTTCATGCCCTTACATTTGCCTCATAGTGCTTATTGCACCATTATATGATAACAATGTTAAAATATCATTAAGGAAGGAAATTGTCAATATTTTTTATGCGGTGTCCAGGACGTACTATAGAGTTAAGGAGTCACCAATGCACGAACATAGGGATGTCGATATGCACTTAATTGTAAAAAGCTCTTTTTCTCATTCAGAATCAGTGTAACAAATTGAGTGGAAGTGACCCGTAAAGCCGGTTTTAAGCGAGACAATATCTAGAACCATCCTGCTTGATAAAGACCACATCTTCTTTTTCAGTAACCCTCACAGAGGTTTCGTCTTAGTAAATATCGCCCCACAACTGCATACTGTTATCTCTCTCCGCCGTGCCAGATTACGCGCTAGCAATACACCAACTGCACAAAAGCCAGTTTTGTTCAATGATAATGCGATACATCACACAGTTCGCTATATTGTTACGCCAGAGATAACAAAAAAACGAGATCCTATTGCTTGAGCTGAACAATATGGACTTATGTGACATCATCGAACCTTCAGTCTCTTATTCGACTCCGAGACTCTATTTCAGGATATCACCTTAATGTTACAATGCAACCCTGTAATTTAACCCCGACCATCTTATTCGTATCGATAGCAGAAAGGGATAAGAGTATAGGCAATGAACATTCGAGAGTACAATAGAGACGCCTGGGATCGTGAGGTGAAAAAAAGCAACAAATGGACCATCCCGGTGAGTGCTGAGACCATCGTAAAGGCACGCCAAGGTGACTGGCAGATTGTTCTCACGCCAACTATTCCTGTTCCGGTAGACTGGTTTCCTCAACTCAAGGGAGCGGATGTACTATGCCTAGCAAGCGGCGGCGGACAGCAAGGTCCGGTGTTAGCAGCGGCCGGTGCCAATGTAACTGTCTTCGACAATTCACCGTTGCAGTTAGAGCAGGATCGTTTCATAGCGGAAAGGGATGGTCTGAGCATCCGCCTAATAGAAGGAGATATGGTGGACCTCCACATGTTCGATTTCATGAGTTACGACCTGATAGTTCATCCAGTCTCAAATACGTTCGTGCCAGACGTGCGGCCAGTCTGGCGGGAAGCGTTCCGTGTGTTACGGCACGGGGGTATACTTCTGGCAGGTTTCATGAACCCTGCCGCCTACTTGGTGGACTACGAACTAGCGGAACGTACAGGTGTGTTGCAAGTGAAATACCGCATTCCTTATTCGGACGTTTACGATCTACCGGAAGAGGAGAAGAAACACCGGCTGGAACAAGGTGAGCCGATGGAATTTAGCCACACCCTTGACGATCAAATAGGCGGGCAACTTGCAGCCGGTTTTATTATTACGGGTTTCTTTGAAGACAGGACTCCTCCTTCACAGAAGGAACCCCTGACTATGTATATGTCTAATTGCATGGCGACCCGGGCAGTCAAGCCATAATGAGTGCCTTGCCGTATCCTCTGAAGCGTCATCACAGGACTCGACCGATGGTAAACCAAAATATGAGTTGCTCAACTGAGAAGACAATTCAGATGTCTTCTATTTTAAGAATATGAGTTATCGTGCAATTCGGCAAATTGCACAAAAGTCAAAATTGTTGGGGCACCTTTGGATGAAAAGTTGGCTTTATCAGCTCTGTGTGCTAGTTTATATACTGTTTCATGGCTCGGTGTATATTCCATATTGATTTGGATGCCTTCTTCGTTTCTGTGGAGCAGGTGCTTAACCCGAAGCTGAAGGGAAAGCCGGTAATCGTCGGCGGAGACCCTGAGAGCCGCGGCGTAGTTGCCTCTGCTTCCTATGAAGCACGACCTTTCGGCATCCATGCCGGCATGCCGTCATCCAAGGCAGGCCGCCTTTGTCCCCAGGCAATTTTCATACGGGCTCACTTCTCTCTCTATAAAGATACTTCAGCTAAATTTATGGAAATTCTAGGCGATTTTTCTCCCCACATCGAGCCTTTAGGGCTCGACGAAGCCTATCTTGATGTCACTGGCTGTGAAGAACCTTATGGTTCTCCCCAGAAACTGGCGCTGGCGCTAAAAGAAAGGATAAATAAAGAGCTCAAGATCACAGCTTCAGTGGGTATTGCTACCTGCAAGGTAGTGGCTAAGATTGCCTCCGACCTATGTAAGCCCGATGGGCTGCTCCAGATAGCCCCGGGGGAGGAACAGGCTTTCCTTAATCCACTCCCTGTAGCTAGATTACCCGGGGTGGGCAAGAAAACAGAGCAGGCATTGAAAGAGATGGGTGTAACCACAATAAGAGAATTAGTCAGCCTTCCTTTGGACACGATAAAAAGACAGTTCGGAGCAACTGGAGCAGTGCTTTATAGCTATGCCAGGGGAATAGATGACCGGGAGGTAGAAGCGCCGGGCGAAGCTAAATCTATTAGTCAGCAGCTCACTTTTGCCCGCGATACTCTGGACCGCAATTTTCTTGAGGCTACCCTTCACAATTTATGCCAGGAGGTTTGCCAGGAGTTGCGCAGTCAAAACAAAAGGACAAAATGTGTAGCTATAAGACTGAGGTATAGTGACTTTCAGACAATCACCCGACAGGTCATCTTAAAAGAAGCTAGCGACGTTACCCAAGTTGTTTTTGCCGCAGCTCAGCAGTTGCTGAGTAAAGCTCTGGCACAACAAGGAAAAACAATACGCCTCATAGGTATCCGAATATCAAGTCTGGTGGGCGAGGGGAAACAACTCCCTATGTTCGATTCCGGGACGGAAAAGCCGGAGCACCTGGATAAAGCTATAGACAAAATTCGAAGTAAATACGGCTCAACGGCGATAAAAACAGGCAATGGCATTTTTTCTGACAGCAGCTAGTGGAACAGGAAATCCTAAATCCCAAACAATATTCAATTCAAAAATTAAAGGTCAAAAATAAAAATGATAAATCAAAACCCAAAAATGTAGTGCGCGGCTTTAGCCTCGTGCAATGGCAGGATTGCACGACCTTAAAAGGTCGCACTACAATCGTATTTGGAATTTAGACAATGAGATTGCCACGCACCTTTCAGGTGCTCGCAACGACAAAAAGACAACTCAGAGTAATACCCCCCTGTCATTGCGAGGAGCGTAGCGACGAAGCAATCTCGGTGGGGATAGGGGATTGCCACGCACCTTTCAGGTGCTCGCAATGACAAAAAGTGGGCGGGGACGAGCCCCGCCCCTACAAATGAATGTAGTGGCGAGGTTTATCCTCGCCTGATAAATCAAAGGCTTAGAATGATGGAGAGGGCTTGTTTTGGGCTTACAATACGAAGTATAATTGACTACCTTTACCTATAATAGAAAGGAGAAAGATGCCGGATTATGCCTTTTTTAACAAACAATTTATGCCACTATCTGAAGCCAAAATCGGCATCCTGACCCATGCCCTCCACTACGGCACCGCTTGTTTCGAGGGCATCCGTGGTAACTGGGACAGCGAGCAAGAAAGATTTTGTATTTTTAGAATCCAAGACCACTATAAACGCATATTTGACGGCTGTCGCATCCTGAAAATCAATCTCCCCTACTCCGTTGATGAACTTTGCCAATTGACCAAGGAGCTTTTGGGGAAAAGTGGCTACCAGGAAGACGTATACATCCGTCCTTTAGCCTATAAAAGCTCCGAAGCTGTAGGAGTCCGTCTCCACAACCTGGAGGATGATTTCTTAATTGTCGTGACCACACTCCCTCCCTACCTTGATATAGAAAATGGTGTTCGTTGCTGCACCTCATCGTGGCGTCGCGTGGATGATACCATGATTCCACCTCGAGGCAAGATTTGTGGCATTTATGTAAACAGCGCTTTGGCTAAAACCGAGGCCCAGGAAAGTGGCTTTGATGAAGCAATATTGCTAACCCAGGACGGACATGTGTGCGAAGGTAGTGGCGAGAATATCTTTCTTGTTTCAGGAGGGAAACTGCTAACTCCTCCATCATCCGATAACATCCTCATGGGCATCACCAGGGACACGGTCATGAAATTAGCTAAAAATGAGTTGGGCATAGATACAATTGAAAGGCAAGTTGACAGAAGCGAACTTTATCTGGCTGAAGAATGTTTCTTTACCGGGACGGCAGCCAACATAGCGCCAATATTGGAAATCGACCATCGCCCTATAGGCACGGGCGAGATTGGCAAAATGACCGTCAAATTACAAAAGCTCTTCGCCGAAGTGATACTGGGAAGAAATCCTAAATATCCTGACTGGTATTACCTGGTTTCCCCCAAAGCCGCAATGGCATAACCGAATTTCTTAAACGGGAGTTATCTCGGGATCTACCCTTAAAGCCTTGAGCAGGTAGAGGAGGCGGCAACTCTGCTCCAAGACAACAGTATAGTAATAGGCTTCCTCCAACAACTGGCTGGCAGCAAAAGTTCCATGCCCTCGCACTAAAACCACTCTGTGCTCTCCCATCAACCTGGCTATCTCATCGGCAAGTTCTCCCGGCTTCACCACCATTTCTGCACTTAAGATAGGTACCTTAGACAACAAAGCCTGCCCTTCTACATCACGGGGCACAATCTCTTTTTCCACGAAGGACAAAGCAACAGCGTAAGGCGGATGAGCGTGAACCACCGCCAATGCCGAGGTATTTTTATAGATACAGCGATGAACTTCCAGCTCCGTTGAAGCCAGAGGTGTAGCCCGATTGTTCTTACTTATCCCAGTCTCCACCAAATCCCCTTCTTGAATGAAGCCCAACAGGCTGCCCCGATGGGTAATAACTAGATGCTCTCCAAGTTTGACGCTGAGATTACCTCCCTGGGGAGAAACCAATCCTTGAGTGAAGAGAGCTTGCCCTATCGCTTGGAATTGGGACAGCATTTTTAACACCTATGGTATACGCCTTATCACAGCCACCACCCTCCCCTGGATCTCGACATTATCCGGAGTAGTATAAATGGGTTTCATCTGCCTATTTGCTGGCTCCAAGCGGATGCGATTTGGCTCAGCGAAAAACCTCTTAAGCGTGACCTCTTGCTCTTCTTTAAGCCAGACCGCCACCATATCGCCATTCTCAGCACTGCCCACATAGTCCATTAAAACTATGTCCCCGTCTCCTAGCAAGGCATCCAGCATGGAATCTCCTCTTACTCGAAGGGCATAAATAT
>JAUWFX010000087.1 GCA_030606765.1 Dehalococcoidia bacterium | reverse complement strand
CACCATACGAAGAATGAGTTCATCGTCTGACCTTTCGATGGTCTGCTCATTGATGTGTGCGTAAAGTTGAAAGCTTAAAGCTTGTTCTAAACCATCCAGCCCGCTTTGCTGGGGAAGCTGCAAAAACGATTTTATCATGGCTGCTTCCAAAGGCGAATACCTGGTCCAACAGGTATCGTTACACCTTTTGCTGGTATACATATCATGGTTATCCTCAACAGTTCGGAACCATACCCCATCACTTGCCAGCCAATTAAAGGACATAGCTTTTATCAGGCTGATTAACCTTTCCTTTTCCATATTAACCAGCCAGAGTGGCAGGCCGTTTTCAGTTTGAAAGCCAAGAGTCCTGGATAGGCGGTTTATAGCTCTGGGGAAAAACGAGGCGGAAACCTCTTCCTCAAGCCGAATAGCTTCTTCCAGACCCAACTGATGGACGACCTCGTTGAACCATATGCCATAGTGCAATATTATCCGTCTTAATACATCAATGGCGTAATGAGCTAGTTCAATGTTACTAAGTTTTTCTAGGGAGTTTGTAATCATGTTTCTTACTCCTTGAATTCAATTTTGTAATATCGAATATTTCAGAAATCAACTGTTTCTTCTTACATCGGATAGATTATTATGTTGGAATATGCCATATTCTCTCCGCCCGGTCAAGGTAATGTCCAAAAATTGGTTTTAGCCTTAAAACTTGTACCACATCCCTGTTGCCCTTATCCTGGTTCTCTAGTATCGTCTCACATCCCGAAGAATAAGAAGGAGAGGTCTGATGTCTGCTAAAACTAGCTGTAATCCCCGGTTTTTCTCCAGCGAAGCCACAGGGCCCAAGCTGTTACCAGCACGGCAACATAGATTTCTAGATGATACGGTGACAACTCCCCTTTTTCTTTCCGCCTCGGTTAAATGGTACAGTTTGTTTAGAGAACCTCTGGGCTTGAATGACCCTGTCTTCTGAAAGACCTCGGCTTTGAAATGAAGGTGAGTATCAGTCCGCTTTCCCAGGGTCATAGAGGATACGAGAGGTGTCCTGTGGACTCGACCCGAGATTACCTGCCGCGCGCTGATGATGTCCCCCAGTTCAATCATACACTCCCTTCTCCACGAAAATAGCACAAAATATTATTCTTCTCAATACTGCCATTTGAAGACGTTAATAGCACACGATTTTGCCACCGTATAACTGTTAAGCGAAAATGTCACCAATGCAGGAAATCCTGACATTGAACAAGAAAGAGCAGAGCAGGTTGATCGTGTTGCACGTTCAAAGCGGCTCACTCCACTACCAAATGAACGAATTGATTCTGTCTGAGATTAAACAGTCCGTGTTCGCATATTCGGAGAAAGGGTATAGCCGGAGTAGAGAGAACGGCCAGAGTCGTACGTATATCGGGAGAATTACAACCCAGCTCAGTGGCTGCCCGCTGAATCTCATGAAGCCTAGTACCTACAGTCTCCATAGATTCGGTGGAGATCGTCCCCGCCACCGGGAGCGCTATTTCAGCCAATATTCTGTTCCCAGCACATACTACTATTCCCCCGTTTAATTCCTTAATCCTGTTTACTACCTGTGCCATATCAGTTTCATCGGCGCCGACCACTATAATATCGCCACAATCCCAGACATAACTGGTACCAATTGCCCCGTGCTTAAGTCCAATGCCTCTTATGAGGCCGACGAAGCTCTTCCCGGTGTGATAAAACCGCTCAATAGCAGCTACCTTGAGTATATCCTGGCTGGCGTCGGGCTTGAGCTGACCATCCGATACCGGCATATCTGCGAAATCCTCTCTGGTGACTAAATGGGTAACCTGGTCTATCAGCCTGACTTTCACCTGGCTGCGGCTACTTTCCACGGGTATAGCGAAGTCCTCAGCCTTAAAATTCCGGGCTAGACGAACGCTGTTTCGGACTGAGCTTGGATACTTGTATCTCTTAGGCAAGACAACCAGTCTTCCGTTCTCGAAAACAACCTGCCCATTGCTGATTACACACTCAACCCGAATAGTTCGCAAATCTGGGACAATTACAATGTCAGCATACTTGCCCGGGGCTATTCCACCAATAAGGTGGTCTAGCCCAAAGTACCGTGCCGTGTGAATGCTTGCCATCTGTACCGCCAGAACAGGATTGAAACCCAGATTGATTGCCTTCTGCACCACGAAGTCCATATAGCCATCATCAATAAGCTGCCATGGTCCTATTCCATCGGTTGACAACGCCAGTCGTGTGAAGTCAATATTCTCATCCCTTATCCTGGAAATGGCTTCCAGGTCTCTCCTTATTTCGCCTTCCCTTATGAATATAAACAGTCCTAATCTTAGCCTTTCCATAACCTCTTCGGCGGTGGTTGGTTCATGACAAGAAGAGACGCCGGACGAAATATATGCTTGTAGCTTATTGCTGCTCGCACCGGCGCTGTGCCCATCAACTCTTCTACCCATGCTTATTGTCTCGGTGATGAGGTCAAGGACTCGTTGGTTGCCACCCACCACCGTACCCCAGTACGGCTCGCCCAGGCCGATAATCCCCTTTCGCCTGAACAGCCTGCGAAGGTCACCAACAGTGATGGCGTGCTCCTCGGTTACCGGGCTCAGGGTGACCATCGGTGGAACGGTAACGAAGACTTTTATCGGTTGGTTTTTGCCAGACCTTAAGAATGCAGTAGTCCCCTCACACGCCAGCACCGAAGCGATGTTGGAAGTCTCGGTAATGATAGTGGTAGTGCCTCCGGCGACAGCATACCGCGATAGCTCACTTATAGAATACATGGAGTCTAGATGGGTATGACCGTCAACAAGCCCGGGTATCAATGTCTTACCAGCGGCGTCAATGACCCTGGTCAAGGAGCCAATAGATTTACCGACATTCTTGCCGACATAGGCTATTTTGTTGCCTTTAACAAGGACAGAGGCTCGCTCAAGCACCTCCCTGGTGTAAACATTTACTACAGACCCATTGACGATGGCTAAATCAGCTTCAGTCTCACCCAAAGCCACCTTCATCAGTTCGCACCTTTGCTCTTTATTCTCTCCTCCTGCCCGATTGTCTGCTCCAATCACAAAACGCCTCCTTTTTATAACATGTCGTCCTGTTATGTAGCTTCCGGACTAAAATTGCGATTGTTAATTGGTGTATTGGTTCAGTCGTTTTCGGGCAAACCGACTATGGCAAAAATGCTACAACCCTTCTCAATTTTTATCAAATACTTGCCTCCGCTATTGCCCCGGCTTCTTGTTCACTCTGCCGGCTCTGGTGCTTCGTTCATGAGTCCAATTTATTTATTGCCACTGTCCACCTCCCTTCGCCTGGCGGCTGCTTCCCGCAGTTTAGCCTCTCGCTTAACAGCAGTGCCCGCGCATTGCCAACGTTTGCCTTGATTTCTATTGACATCATTACCCCTGGCGTTGCCGCATTTTTTACTGAGGTTGGTTGCCAGCCTTCCATTGAAGCACAGCATCCTCGCCCTTTATGTTGTATCTCCTCCCCTATCACAACTTAAGCACCTTCCTGCCACCATATACACAACATCGATCAGTAGTGCCAGACAAATATGAACTCCTCTGTTCCACTGCCAAAATCTAGTAACTTTTCACCTTATAAATTTTACATAATAATGCACGAAGTGTCCAACTACCGCTGATGCTACTACAATATTGGGGCTCGTCATTAATCACTACATTAATATTTGATTCCCAAACACCATGTAACCAGGGCTCCTCTCCAGGTAACTCGGGATACCACCAGCCATGCTCAGCGTGAACAACTTGAGGAAGAATGCCATCAAAAAGCTGGCATTTTTGTCGGATTCTTCCTACGGGTGTTTCAATCCATACCCAATCTCCGTCACTGATGCCCAAATCAGAGCCTGTTTTGGGGTTTATTTGAACTATAGGATAAGGACGTTCTTTGCGTGCAGCATCAACTTGACGCCACTCTGAATGATAGTAAGGCTGAACCCTTCCTCCAGTGATAAGGATGAAAGGATAGTCTTTAGCTAGTTCTGGCATACTAATTGGACTTTCAACAGGCTCCTGATACTTTGGAAGGGGGTCGTACCCTAATTTTTCGAGGATAGTGGAATAAAGTTCAACCTTTCCCGTAGGAGTACCAAATCCTACTTTTTCATATTTTTTCTCTTCCTTGGGCGGGATTAAGATGCCACCGGTTTTTTGTATGAAGTCAGCAATCGAAGTAAAGCCCAGTGGCTTTAACCTATAAGCTAAAGCCTCTTCCAAAGTTTCCCATGGCCAAAATTCTTGTTGACCTAGCCTTATCCCTAAGCCGCGCCACAGGTCATAATCGGTTCTACGGTCATATTTACCTTCTACTCTTGATGGTATCATTGGTTCACCAGCATAAACAAAGTCGACACTATCGTCATAATTGAAAATACTGGGTCTTTCTAACCAAGTTGCTGCTGGCAAAACATAATCACCTAACTCACTACTAGGGGTCATCCAAAAATCTTGAACGACATAAAGCTCTAAATTCTTAATTGCCTTATAAACTAACTTTGTGTTTGGTTGAGTTACTAAAGGATTACTTGCTGCCGTGATCAAAGCTCTGACAGGATAAGGTTTCCCGGTGAGCATGGCACGGAAAACAGTAGGCGCATGGGCAAAGGTAGTGTGGGTTGTGCCCAGCTTACTTTTGGCGTATTGAGAGATGAGAGCCTCTCCATTTTTGGACAAAAGTCTGAATTTATCTGACCCGAGTTGTTTGGCTCTTTGCTCAGGCGAGAGCTTTTCATTTAGCTCAATATCATATTGCGGTACGAGTAAAGGATAATGACTACGCATCTCTTCCCCACCCCTTACATCAATATTCCCTGTAATAGCAGTCAAAATATATCGGGCATGCGATGCTTCTATGGAATTTACCCCTAACTGCTCTATTCCCATAGTATGCACAATGACCCCTGGTTTGGTCTTAGCATACATTTCAGCCGCTTCTTTTATTTTTTGTGCTGGAACCCAGGTAATTTTAGCTACTTTATCCAAATCATAATCTTTGACACGCTCAGCCAATTTATCAAAGCCATAGCACCAATTATTAACAAACGCCTTATCGTAGAGCTCTTCTTTTATGATGACATTAATCATGCCAAGGCATAACGCGCAGTCAGTACCTGGTCTCAGCTGTAGCCAAATATCAGCTCGTTGAGCAGTCGAAGTGTATCTTGGATCGACTACAATTAGTTTAACTCCTTCTTTCTGGGCGGAAAGAAGGGCATGCCATAAGCCTCGTGCTGCTTGTTGAGGGTTTGCCCCTAAAATAACAACACATTTAGTCGTACGCCCTATCGCCGGATAGAAGTCAGGCCACCCATAAATAGCGCGTGAAATCGTGCTCCCCGGCCCGTAACAAATCTGGCCTTGCCCAAAATTATTGGGGCTACCCAGTAAATTCAAAAAACGCATTCGATATTCATCGTGAGTTCTGGCTGTACCAACGCTAGTTGCGATGGCTTCAGCACCATACCTCCCTTTTATGTCACTTAGCTTAGCTGCAATTTCATCTAAAGCCTCTTCCCAGGAGATTTCTCTCCATTTGCCATCTCCCCTCTCACCAATTCTCTTTAAGGGAAAGGTAAGTCGGTTTGGATGGTAGACATAATCGGGAAATGCCCTGGCCCTTGGGCAAGCTCTTACTACAGGGCGTATCGCTTCAGCCTTTGGGAAAGCTTTATCTTCTTCGATTTTTGCTAAGCGCCCATTTACTAAGTGGCCTTCCACTTTGCAGTGAATATGACACCCCATACATATTGATTTTTTGATCTCTCCTAAACTGCTCATTGATATCTCCCTCTAATATATTTTCTGAATAATTGTAGAATTATATATCAGATTATAATTTTTTGGCTTTCCCAGTCCTTTAATGGCTTCATCCACTCAGCCCGTTTGTATTAGTTCAGTCGTTTTCGGACAAATCGCTGGTAGCAAAATGATACACCCTACCACTATTTCTTGCTGTGCCATTTTTGCCAGAACAGCCTGCTGATATTGAAAACCTTGCCTAGAATAGGTTAACAAGATGAGGAGTTGTTAATAAGCGTTAGACTTATTTGAAATGAACAAGCCTTTGGTCGCCGGTTCAAAGCTAGCCGCAGCTATCACCGCTCTTCTTCTTTATATTTGAAATTAGAGTCGGAAGGAAGTATGCCATGATTTCTGTGTCTTGGCTGAGGCGAGCGCTATGAAACGCTACAGAGAGTCAGAGTAAGAATCAGAGAATACGGCATTAACTGGTCAGATCAGTGCCCGCCCTAGAAAGTACGGCCAGACTATTAAGGCAAGCAAAATCTGCCACCAAACCAGACTGGCATAACCGATTGTAAATAGCCAGCCGATGAACCAGATAGGGCCTATCAAAGTCGCGGAACGGCGCTGGTACCAGCGTTGTCTTTCTTCTGCCATGTTTTTCTCCTTTTACAAGATAATCTATTCTTGTTTTGATTATTTTCCCTGCAATATCTTAATGATAAGTCCACTGGATAGCAAGACCTAAAATAGAACCGAAGAAACTTTGGCTACAATTCACCGAGTGCCACTCTCTTATTCGAGGGAAGGTGGTTAAGCTTTCTTAGTAAGGGGGACATGAGATGTTCCCATACACTTTCATTCACAGCGGCAATCGGGGCGACGGGAGTCCGGCGACCGGACCACTCGAACGCAAAGTGCAGCACCGACCCCAAAACAACTATGAAGATGATTCCTGCTAACTCCCAGAGCAAAATGCTTTTTTTCGCGACCATAACTTCATGGAGATGATATTGCAGAATCAGCCGTAGCTGCCTTTTTTCTCCAGCGGAGCCACAGGGCCCAGGCCGTTATCAGCACGGCCAGTACGGCAACATAGATTTCCAAATGAACGACGGTAAAGAGCCCTGCCTGAACCAAAACTGCGCTATAGTTCATTAAGCCGTGCAGGACAGAGGCTATGAGGAAGAACTGCCATCCCCAGCCCTTGGCCAGACCATACCCGGCCAGGGCGGAAAAAGCGATATGAGCGGCTACGGCAAAGACAAAGAACCTCTCCCAAAATCCCGCCAGCGTCATGAAGCCGTAGGTTTGCACTGCTGCCCAGGTCCACTCTGAGGCGAAGATGGCATTGTGAGCCCACTGCGCTTCGAAGATGCCAAATCCAGCTCCAGCCACAGCGCCGATGTTGAGTCCTGCCTTGGGGGCAATATTCTTGCCGCTACGCCACCAGAAGACGACCGCCGGCACCAGCTTTGACCCTTCCTGCACCAGTCCGGCGAGGAGTACTAGTGGTATCCCCGCCACAAGAATCCCGACATGGCTCAGCGCTTGTTCAGTCCAGTTCTGGAGGGGAATTTGAATAAAGCTAACAGCGGCCAGGGTTAGAATGGCACTAGCTGCGAGGTCTGCCCAGAGCCAGGGTTTCCTAACTAGCGGCGGCCGGTAACCGGCCAGCCAGACCGCACCGAAGGCTATAGCCAGACCAATCCCTAAGGCACTGGGGTTTTGAAAGAAGGAGACGAAAAAGCTGACTGGGGAATCTATCATGGACTCCTCCTACGCTTTAAACTGGTTCTTATCCA
>JAUWFX010000066.1 GCA_030606765.1 Dehalococcoidia bacterium | reverse complement strand
CATACTTGGAAGTTTGCTTTATGGGTTTGGTTATCTATTCTTAGGTTGGATTACACAGTTTAGATGGGCGCTTGTAGCTATGGCGGTAATTACAGGAGGTGAGATTATACATGCTCCGGTTTCACTCTCAGTGATAGGGGAACTCTCTCCAGAAGATCAGAGGGGACGATATATGGGACTTTTCGGGTTAAGCCAAACCATAGGTATGGCAGTGGGTCCTCTAATTGGAGGAGTGCTAATTGATGCGTTCCCCTTTAATCCCGAACTAATATGGACACCCGTTGCACTGATAGCATTCATTGCTGCAGCAGGATACTACTGGTGGGGTCGCCGATTTCGTGTATGATCTTGCGGAAGATTTCGTATGAGAATCCACCTCCCTTGAACGGAAAGTACTTTGCTGAGCGTGACTTTCCCCTGTAGACCCCTCCCACCGGGAGAAGGAGCATTATGAGAAGCCTTGCAGCTAATCACAGGGTAGACTCGTTTACCTGGCTATGAAAAATCCGCTGAACTCGGGATTGACGCGATACAGGCTCTCCCTTTGGCTTCGGGTTAAGCGTCTGCTCCACAAAAACGAAGAAGGCATCCAAATCAATATGGAAGATACAGCGAGCCATGAAACAGTATATAAACTAGCACGCAGAGCCGATAAAGCCAACTTCTCATCGAAAAGTGACCCAACAATTCTGACGTTTGTGCAATTTGCCGGATTGCACAAAAACTCAAATTGTAGGATGTCCTGGATGCCTGGACTGGCTTTTAGGAGGCAAGTCAAGCAGGGGTCACTTTAGCGGCTGATTTACGTGCAGTAGCGGCAAGATAAATTTTGAGCAGCTTACGAGTAGACGCCCGGGCACTTTGTGAATGGGCCCATTTCTGAGCAGCTCTGCCTAGCCTCTCCCTTTCCGTCTTATCTTCCAGAAGTCTATAGCAAGCCCGCGCAAATTCACCTTCATTTTCTTCGACCAAGATCCCTGTCTCCTCATGGTGAATAATATCCAGCACTCCCATTTCCCCAATAGCAACTACGGGACTTCCTGCCATCATCGCTTCAACCAAGACCATCCCTTGCGTCTCTGTCTTGGAAGTAAAGACGAACAAGGTCTGCTTATAGAGGTCAATGAGCCTCCTTCGCTCAAGAAAACCAGTAAAGGTGACATAAGGGGCAATGCCGAGTTTAGTGGCGTATCGCTGCAAAGCTTGGCGTTGGGGGCCATCGCCAGCGATGATCAGCCTTACGCTGTTACGGAGGGAAAGGAGTCGCTTAAAGGCGCGGAGAAGAAAGGCAAGGTTTTTCTCTTTCCCCAGTCTTCCCGCGAAAAGTAACAGGTCTTCGGTTGGAAGATTCAACTCTGCTCTTACATCCCACTCAATTTCACGCGAAAACTCCTCCTCACCTACGCCGAAGGTAAGAGGATACATCGGACGGTCTATTCCGTAGCTTTCGAGTTCCCGCTTCATCTGAAGAGAGGGGGCGATGATGACATCACAGGAGTTACAGAAGGTTCGAGAGAGTCGTATGACCATTTGCCGAGAGGGACGTAGTGGTAGAGGAAGGTAATGGCGATACTCGGTATAGAGAGTGTGATAGGTGTGGACGTGAGGAGTTTGATATCTTTCAGAGACCTGCACGGCAAGAAGACCAAGAGGGCCGGGGGTGTGGGAATGGATTACGTTCAGACTGGGAATTACTTCGAATGCTCTATGATTGTAAGGTACCCCCACCCTCATCCCTGGGTAAAAAGGGAATCTGAGTGAAGAGAAGCGATGGACACATGGCTCCTTTTCCTGCCAACCGGGATAGGCTGGAGCAAAGATATGCACCTCGTGCCCTTCCCTGGTAAGTTCCCGGTCCATGATGCGAATTACGGTAACGATACCATTGGTGTCGGGAAGAAAAGTGTCGGTGAAAAGACCGATTTTCATGAAGACCCCACAGCTAATGCACACAGGATCTCGTTTGAGCTCCTTTTACATAATTATATCATAATAGTTTAAGGGTCTGAGCCATTCCCAGCAACTGATGACCTTTCTTGCGTCAAACTCGGCAGAACGCTTTTTCACAATCCGGTACCAATCTCCGTAGCGTAATAAACTCCTGGGGGATAAAACACAGCAAATAGCACGGGCTTAGTTCCTTGCGTAATTGCGCCCATATTGTTCAGCTCCGCCAACAGAAGCCTGTTTTGTTACTTCACTACACAAACCGTCAGGGAGTACTTTTGTTGTCGTGAAGCTGGTTAGTTAGTCACTTTTGGAGACAAATTCTTTAACCCTTCTCTCTAACACCCCTCTCTCCAAAAGCACCTTTCTCTGACATTTGAGACATTTAAGGCCGATGTCGGCGCCCACTCTCACCACTTCCCATTCGTAGCTGCCACAGGGGTGCGCTTTACGCAGCCGGACTATGTCACCGGGCTTTATTTCTGTAATCATTAATTTGGTTGCGGATTTTTTCAGCCACAGTTCTAGCTGCCTGGGCAAAATCCTTTTCCTTTGAAGCATAAAGAATTTGCCTCGACACATTGATAATGGCCTTCTCGCCCTGGGCATCCACTCCGTAGCCAACTGCTGAAGCCAGGTCCCCGCCCTGAGCGCCAATGCCGGGGATAAGCAAAGGCATTTCGGGGCAAATTGAGCGAACCTTCTTCAAATCCTCAGGATAGGTAGCCCCGACTACCAGGCCGATATTGCCATAGATATTCCATTCTTTGGCTTTTCGAGCCACTGCTTCGTATAGTGGCAGGCCGTTGGTGTAAAGGTTCTGGAAATCTGTGGCTCCTCGGTTTGATGTGCGGCATAAAATAAATACCCCTTTATCCTGGTAGTTGATAAAGGGCTCTATGGAATCGAAGCCAAGGTAGGGATTGACGGTAGCGGCATCGAAGCCAAGAACCGAAAAGAGAGCGCTGGCATAAGCCCTGGCAGTGTTACCGATATCGCCGCGCTTGGCATCACCAATTACAGGTATATCACCAGGTATATATTTAACGGTCTTCTCCAGGATAGCAAGCCCTTCGGTCCCTAAAGCTTCATAGAAAGCTAGATTAGGCTTATAGGCACAGACCAGGTCGCAGGTAGCCTCAATAATGGCTTTGTTGAATTGCAGAACGTCTACACCGGGCATAAGCTCCGGGTCGGGGTCCAGTCCGATGCAAAGCGAGCTTTTGTTTTTTCGGCTGGCGTTAAGCAGTTTATCGATGAATTTCATTACCGTAACCCAGATAATATCAGGAGATGGGCATAAATTAAAGCTCGGTCAACATTCTGCTACGTGGCCCTAAGCGCTATGGCCGATTTGGGAAGTTGGTGATGCAAGGCTTACCCTGAGGCGTAGTCGGTCCCCGCTCCTTGTGTCCCAGCCAGAAGTGAAAAATGGGGCATTTCCCCAAAAATGTAGGAAAAGTTAGGATAAGTATATTGACAAAAGGATCAACAAAGAGTAATCTTAGTAAGAGTACTACTATTAAGAGAAATGATTTTGTAGGATTCAAGGCGAGGGGACGAAGATGCTGAACCCGTAGCTGGGCGCTTGGGTTGAGCGGAGTCAACAGCGAAACCGACCTCCAAGGTGGGTTTCGCTGTTTTGTTTTCGGGGGTGTTGATCTGAGAAGTGCGTTTGCAAGTTGCTCTCAAAGCCTTGTCAGAGAATTGAACTTTCCCAATCTGACATGTTGCTTTGTCGGTGGCTCTGGTGTTCTTTAAACGAAGGAGAAAATGTGATTGAAGGTAGTGTGAACTAAGGTCAAATATGGTCATGAATTTTTTGCCGAAAGGAGGTGATGGCTTTCGGGGGGAAACTAATATAGAAGCCGTGATGACCTTGGGCTTTCTGTCAAGACCCTCCTCTCCCTCGAAGAGAGAGGATTAACGTGGAGGTGGAAAACCGGTCGATCAAGGACGATAAGGCAAATTTAAGAAGAAAGGAGAAATATAAATGAAACAAGTATTATTCGCAATGTTGGCACTGGTTCTGGCAATCGGGCTGGCTGTGCCTGTAGGGGCTCATACAGAAGAATCCCCATACGTCACGGATTTAATTGCCGACGGGGGCAGTCCAGCAACAGCAACTGACGTGGGCGATGTCAGCGTGTGGAACGACGGCACCAACCTCTACGTCAAGTATGAGATAACTGAGGCCGACTGGGAGATTACGGGCACACATCTCTATGTCGGCAAGAATGCACCTCCGACCAGCTCTCCCGGTCAGTTCCCCTATGACGATACTGACGCGACATCAGTAAGTGATACTGTGGTCACTTATGCAATACCATTGGATGATATAGATGGCTATTCGATGCAAGTTAATAAGAAGGGTAAGGCGACAGGAGTAATGGTTGCGGATGGTGCACCTGGTGTGGCACCCTGTGATGATGTCTCCATCGCTGCCCATGCGGTGGTGGAGAAATGTGAGACTGAGCCACTTACGTTGTATCCCGAACTCATCTGGCAAAGAAGTAGCGAAGATGATGTTGCAGTTTATCCCGGTTACGGTGCCCAGTGGACTAAAGAACAAGGATTCGGTATTGCGTTAGATCCAGCAGCCGTGGTCTGGGACGGCGGTACAGGAAGTCAGTACTTCACCGGTTACAGCACAAGAAGTGACATTAGCTGGGCTTCCTGGGTATGTACTCAGAATCCTAGCGGTAAATCTACGTCCGGTACCGATCTGCGTCGTTTTCAAGCGACCTTCGATATTCCGGCAGGATATTCGGTAACAGGTGGCACGCTCGGTTCGGTAAATCCTGGTTATGAAAGTGTTATACCGATGAATGACAACATCTACATTTTCGTAAATGAAGAGCTTATTTTCTGGGGCGGAACAATATCATTAGCGGGGCTTGACCCGGGTCGCACCCATTTCCTGGGTATGGAGAGACGCGACACGGAACCCCAAGATAAACCTGCATTTCCTGAGACTGATGGCTGGCATATGGACGGCGCCATACCAGCGATATCAAGCAGCCTTTTTGTTGAAGGTGCAAATGTGCTTGATGTATTCGCAGAGGAGCTCTGGACTGGCGGTGGTATGCATGAGTTAGGCCTGACGTTAGAGGGAGAACAGACCACCTGTGAAACCGAGACCGCCTGGGGCAATGGCACAGATTTTGAACAGCCTAACTGGGCCATGTACTTCACTTACCACGTGCAGGCTGTTCCGTGCATGACAGTTAGTGGCAACCTAACCATCACAGGGACCGGTTGGAAGTCAGTAAGCGCATGGTGCCCGTGTGACTATATCTATAACCTGACAGCAGCAGGCGAACCCATCGCACTGCAGGGTTGGGTGGATTTGTCAGAGGCTGCCGTTGCCAACACTGGTGACTGGTCAAAGTACTATGCTAAATTCTCCATGTTCGATAGTGGTGGCCAGGCGGTAGAAGTGGTCTTCTGTAATGATTGGCTGGGGCCTTGGTACGAAATGGACGCCCAGCAGTGGGACCGAATCCGCATGGAAAATAATATGGGGTTGACACAGCCTCTCCGGTACTACGCTACAGTGGGAGGCACTCTAGGATACGACATGGATGGAACCTGGGTTGGCCCTGGTAATGGTGCCACTGTTTATCCCAGCGATGGGAACTACTTCTTCCAGCTGATAGCAGACCCTGCCGCAGAGACCTTCACACTCCAGGTTTATGCTATGGGTTCTGGTGCACCGGCTAACCCTCCAAATGATTGGCCAAAGCAGAACATGTACGACTACCCGACGTGGTTGGAGCTTGGTACAATCACGGCCACGGACTTTGACTTTTCGCAGGTAAATATCTGCGCAATTCTCTGGGCTTCCACCCAAGCTGGCGCAGAAGATACTACAACCATATACTGGGATGGCATGGTTGTCGATACACCGGTAACCTTCGGTCAAATACCAGAGTAATAAACCTTAACGAGCAGGACTAACCAGTTAAGGGAGGCTTTTGAGAGCCTCCCTTAACCCTTTGTATGGAGCTTTTAGCATGGACCAGGAGGTGTAACACTCCGAGTTAGAGAACCGTTCCTGTGTATGGTTCTTTGCCTTTATTCGTGGCAAAGGCTACAATAAAGGCGTGCGAGACCTGATTGCCGATGTCTTGAAAGGCCATGGTGCCGACTATGTTGAAATCCATTTTGAGGAGAGCCAGGCTACCAGCATTGTCTACAGAGGGGAGAGGCTGGAGGAGATAAGCAGGGGACGTAATTCCGGTGGCAATATTCGTGCTTTAGTCCAGGGTAGCTGGGGATTCGTCAGCTTTAATCGTCTTGACGGACTGCGGGACAAGGTAGTTCTGGCGGTGGAGGAGGCGAGATTAGCCAGCAGAGAACCATTTAAGCTTTTCCCTGTGGAGCCTGTAGTGGATACGGTGGTGTCACAATTGGGAAAAGGTTCCACGGCTATGCCGTTGGCAGCGAAGAAAGAGCTTCTAGATGAATACAACGACATTATATTAAGCAGTCCGAAGATTCAAAGCTCAAGAATCAATTACCGTGATGGCAGAAGGCAACGTACCTTCGGCAATTCTGAAGGTAGTTATATAGAGCAAGCTAAAACTGACCTTAATTTACGATTGACAGCCATAGCTCGTGAAGATAACGAAGTCCAACAAGCGGGACTAAGCCTGGGAAGCAATGGCGAGTTTGCTGCCGTGGAGGGGCTACACGAGCAAGCCAGGGAGATAGCGAGACGTGCCGCAGCTCTTCTTTCTGCCCCCCAGGTAAAAGGTGGAGAGTATACCGTAATTTTGGACCCTGTTCTGGCCGGAGTCTTTGCTCATGAAGCCTTCGGGCATTTATCCGAGTCGGATTTTGTATATCAAAATGAAAACCTGCAGCAAGTCATGGTGCTGGGAAAGAGATTTGGCGGCATGCATCTCAATATCGTTGATGACCCTACGATTCCTAATTTGCGGGGAAGCTATAAATACGATGATGAAGGGACGCCGGCAAGGAAAACCTATCTTATCCGGGAGGGCATTCTGGAGGGAAGGCTTCATTCCCGGGAAACAGCGGCTAAGATGGGAGAAAGGGCTACGGGAAATGCTCGAGCTATAAATTACCTCTTTCCCCCAATAGTGCGAATGAGCAATACCTTTATTGAGCCAGGTAGCACTTCGTTCGATGAAATGCTTGGTGGCATTGAGGAAGGCGTCTATGTTAAGGATTGGTACGGCGGAACGACCAGTCTGGAGATGTTCACTTTCTCCGCTGGAGAAGCTTACATGATTCGCCGGGGGAGATTAGCAGAGTTGTTGCGCCCCGTGGTGCTAACTGGTAATGTTTTTACTACCCTGCAAAATATAGATGCCATAGGCAATGACCTGGAGATGAATCAGGGTGGTGGCTGTGGTAAAGGGGGACAATCTCCGCTACCCGTTTCTAACGGCAGCCCACATATCAGGATTCGTCATTGTGTGATAGGAGGCAGATAACGATAAATCCTAAGCACGAAATCCGAAACTCTAAACAAATGCCATCGCTTGAGAAAATAAAAGAGTAAAAATAAAAATGCAAAATGACAAATTAAAATTTAAAGATGAATTTCAGGCTCGTGTTTACAGATTCGCGTTGGATGTAATAGCATTCGTAGACCGATTGCCAGTAGAACAGACTTCGAGGATTATCACTGACCAGCTCTTAAGAAGCACTACCAGTATCGGGGCTAATGTCATTGAGGCTCAAGCGGCTTCTTCAAGAAAGGACTATACCAATTTCTTTGCTTATGCATTGAAGTCAGCAAATGAATGCAAGTTTTGGTTGGGACTGCTCAGAGATTCCGGTAGAGGGGATAAAGAGAGCGTTAATAAACTTCTGAGAGAAGCTACAGAGATCGCGAATGTCCTTGCCAGCAGTATATTGACCCTGAAAGGAAAAAGGTGAAGTATTTTTGCATTTTGAACTGTAATTTTGATTTTTTATCTTTGAGTTTTAATGTTATTTAGATATTAGGATTTAGGATTTGAGATGGAAGGTCTTTTAGAGGTTCTCCGCTCTGCTCGGAGAGAGGCTGAGCAAGCTGAAGTTTTCTCGGTTTCTTCTCGGGCAATGCCGATACAGTTTGAAGCTAATGAACTAAAACAGATTCAGACCAAGGAGAGTAGCAGTACTGCCTTGCGAATTTTCAGGGAAGGTAGAATTGGCTTTGCTACTGCTAGTGGAGGGGGCGGTTTGGAAGCTTTGGTTGAGATGGCCGTGGAAACCTCTCAATTCGGCAGTCCGGCAAATTTTCAATTTCCTTCCTCCCGGGACTATTCGGAAGTGTGCATCGTCGACCCTGAAGTGGAAGAAATAGCTATAGAGAAGATGGTTGAGATCGGGAAGGAGCTTATAGCCAGGATTAGGGGGCATACTCCTGATATCCTTTGCGATGTTCAAGTAACCAAGGGGACAAGCTTCATCTCCTTAATTAATTCTCAAGGTGGTGAAGGAAGGTATGCCAGAAGCTTTTTTAGCCTTAGCTTGGAAGGCATTCTTGTTCGTGATACAGATATGCTTTTTGTGGGTGATAGCGAAAGCTCATGTCGTTTTTCTGACAATATTGATGACCTGGCTGATAGAGTGATTTGGCAACTGGAAATGGCTAAGAAAAAAGCTGCCGTGGCCACCAAGCTGCTGCCAATAATTTTTACACCTAATGGAGTAGCTAGTGCTTTACTGAGTCCTCTAGTGCTGGCGTTTAATGGCAAAGCGGTCTTCGAAGGGGCTTCGCCTTTAAAAGATAAACTAGGGGAGCAAATTTTTGACAAAAAGCTGAGCTTATGGGATGATGCTACCATAGCTTACGGCGTAGGGAGTTATCCTTTTGATGACGAGGGG
>JAUWFX010000112.1 GCA_030606765.1 Dehalococcoidia bacterium | reverse complement strand
AAATCATCAAGGATGTCTTTATCGGCATCTTTGACAAACTTGCCAGCAAAGGGATAGGTGCCGATAATATTGCCCTGCAAGTCTACAGGCTGGACAAAATCCAGGTAATAATCAGGATGCATAAAAACTTTAAAGTCGACCTCGCCAAAAGCAGGGGCGACATGCACTATGCCGGTTCCCTCTTCCATAGACACAAAATCGGCAGCAATTACTTTATAGGTTAACTTTTCTCCTTCCCCCAGTTTCTGTAATTTTAACTGCGGCGATCCTAATACCCGAGCTTCATTAATGAACTCTCTACGTCTCCGCTCTACACCAAACTGGTGAGGATTATAAAGTGGCTCGTATTTTACCCCAGTTATCGTCGCTAGGTCGCTTCCCTTTAACACTTCAACCACTTCATAATCGCCTAGCCCCTCCTTCTCGCGCAGGGCATCAGCCAGAATGAGATACTCGTCGCCTACTTCTAGCAAAGCGTAATCAGCATCAAGAGCTACAGCTAAAGCAGTATTGCCCGGCAGAGTCCATGGCGTGGTCGTCCACGCGAGTAAATAAGTTGCTTTACCGCGTGAGAGTTCATAGAGTCTCTTTTGCTTGGCAGTCTCAGATATTGGTGATGGTTCCACCCTAAACTTTATATAAACCGACGGATCTTCAGCGTCATCTCGGTAGCCCAAAGCCACCTCGTGAGAGCTGAGGGATGTGCCGCATCTAGGACAATGCGGCGTTACTTTATAGCCCTGATAAATCAAGCCCTTGTCCCATAGCTCTTTCATTATCCACCAGCAAGATTCAATATAGCTATTGTCCAAGGTCATGTAAGGATGTTCCATATCCAACCAGCAGCCAATGCGCTCAGTCATAGCTTCCCATTCTTTAATATATTTGAGAGCGCTTTGGCGACAATGGTCATTGAATGGAGCCACTCCATATTCCTCAATTTGAGCCTTATTGGTGAGGGCAAGAGAGCTTTCCACCTCCAACTCAACGGGTAAGCCGTGGGTATCCCACCCTGCCTTTCGTGGCACATGATAACCCTTCATTGCCTTGTACCGGCAAACTATGTCCTTATATAGACGAGACAGCACATGATGAACTCCCGGGCTACCATTAGCTGTGGGTGGACCTTCATAAAAGGCATAATGTGGGCCCCCTTCTCTTATCTTGATGCTCTTGTTAAAAATCCCCTGCTCTTTCCAGAAGCGGAGGATATCTTCTTCCAGTTGAAGAAAGTTAATCTTGGTGTTTACTTCCCGGAACATGGCTAACCCTGTCTCAGTAAAACAACCACTTTCCTACTCTCACCCTCACCTATGCTCTGAGTTGTTACATCGGGATTATCAGCCAGAGTTAAATGAACAATACGGCGTTCGTCAGCAGGCATTGGCTCCATGGTTATGGCACGCCGTCTTGATTTCACTTGCTCAGCTAGATATAGGGCCAATGTTTGCAAGGAATCACAACGGCGTTTTTTGTATCCGGCAACGTCAACTGTTAACGGCAACCAAGTCTTTAACCGTCCAACTACTATGAGCTTGGTAACATATTCCAAGGAAGCCAGTGTCTGACCTCGCCGACCAATCAAGATACCTAAATCGTCACCCTCGATATCCAAAGCTAGAGGTATCTCATCAGATAGCACTTCAACCCTGCCTGTTACACCCAGCAATTCAAGCAACGTATCTAAAATTTCTGTGACCACCTTGACCGCGTCTTTTTCCGTCGGGATTACTGGAATCACCTTGATTAAAGCCTCCTCGCCTTTTGCTCCCAAAATTCCCGATTTCTCCTCCCTAATAACCTCCACCTCAAATTGGTCCCGGCTCAGCCCCAGTTGTGCCTCTGCTTTCTCTATCGCCTCTTCTACTGTCGCAGCTGTTATCTCAATCCCTTCCATAGTCCGATTTTCCCTTTAGCAATTTGCTTTATTACCAACGCAACTTGCGATCATCTCTGCAATGCTGGTTCTTCTTTCACTATGTCGACTGAGAAGGAGAACGGAATTTAAGATAACCCCAGCCACCAGTGAAGAAATATTGGGTTATAATGCCAATTATATTGGAAACTGCCCAGTAGAGAGCCAAACCACTCGGGAACATCAAGGTAAGAAAGCCAAACATGAGCGGCATCATCAACAACATCATCCTGCTTGTGGACTGCTGCCTTGGGTCAACCGTTGGCGCCTGGGTCATCTTCTGCTGTACCCACATTGTGCCACCAACTATGATAGCTAGAATCATATATGGGTCAGGTTGTCCTAAATCAAGCCACAAAAAATGGCTATTCAAAGGAATCGCTTGATTCACTATGTCCCAAGAGTAAAGCCGATGAGCTAAATCAAGTAAGTTCTCGGGCGTGGTAGCCAGAGCTCTCATGATGGCTTGATAGAGGGCAATCCAGATAGGAAGCTGAATTAACATGGGCCATAAGCAGCCCAGAGGGTTTACCCCGGCTTCCTTATAAATCTTCATCGTTTCTTCCTGCAGCTTTTGCTTATTTTTACCATATTTCTTCTGTAATTCCTGAATCTTCGGCTGCATATCCTGCAAAGCTTTGCTTGAATTAAGTTGGCGCTTTGTAAGAGGCCAGGAGATTAAACGAACGATAATAGTAAGGCCAATGATTGCTAACCCAAACTCACCAGATAAGAGGTGGCTCAAGGCAATCAACACATTAAGTACCGGGTTACCTATAATTAAATGCCATACTTCTATCATGGGGTGCGACCCTCACTCTTCAATAGTCAAAGGGACTTTCCAGCTCACTGTCCCACTATCAATATCCACAACATATATCCAGTTATCTTCACCTCGAATATAAACTAGACCTTCTTGAGCACAAAAGGAACTTCTAACATCAGCCTCAATTGAGATAACCTTTAACGGCGCTGCCTCGTCCTCAAGTTCGGCGCTGAGGTCAAAAACATATACAGTGCCTGATTCATCAGTTACTATTAGTAGATTATCCATCAAAACAGGCGGGGAAACTATAGCGTTTCCAGCATCAAACTCCCACAATTTTCCCCCTGTTTGTGCCTCAATAGCATAAACTTTGCCATCGAGACAGCCAGCATAAACTATGCCTTCATTGATTATAGGAGACGCCCAGAACCAATTACCGGCCGGTCCCTCCTCGGGAAATTTCCACATTGGCAAATCACTACCTATTTTTACGGCATAAAGATAGCGGTCAAACGAGCCCAAAAATATAGTATCTTCGTCAATCACTGGTGAGGAAGTGAAGCCTGCCTCTGATTCAAAAGACCAATCCAGTTCGCCTGTTTCAGCTGATAAAGCATAGATATGACCATCGAAAGTGCTCATGTAAACGGCGTCATCATGAACCACAAGGGAGGTCCATAACTTTTCATGTCTTTTGCCTTCCTCGTCTAAGATCTCAGATTTCCATTTAAGATCACCATGAATTGTATCCAGAGCATAAACCATGCTGTCTGAGCTACTAATATAGATGGTTTCATTGGCTATAACTGGGCTACCCACAATAGCTCCTATTGAACCAGTTCTGGGGTAAACCCATCTATCTGCGCCCCTAGCTATAGTTAAGGCATATACCTGGCCACTATAAGTGCCAATGTAAACTATATCTCTATCTACAACCGGTGTACCATATATAGCAGTTGGAGCCGATGTCTGGCCACATGATAAGAAGCTGGAGGGTGCGGTGACCAGGGCGATGGAATAAGACCATTCTAGATTTTCAGTTGACGAATTTATCGCCACCACACTGCCATCCGTGGAGCCAGCATAGATGATACCGTCGTGAACTGTAGTTCCTGGCCATCCCCTCGCCGACTGAGTCCCACCTGAAATACAGGAAACCAGTATCAAGGGCAAAAGAACAATTATAACGAGGAACAATATTTTTGGTTGCTTCATTCTATAACTAAGGTACGGGGTCATAGCCACCTTCGGAGAAGGGATTACATCGCCCTATCCTTTTGGCTGCCAGCCAGCTACCTCGGATAAACCCATGTCTTTTAATTGCCTCAAAAGCATACTGAGAGCATGTAGGCTTGAAACGACAAACACTAGGAAGACCCTTCGACACTGTGTTCTGGTATAATTTAATTAAACCCAGAGCTAATTGAGTCATTCGTTGCTCTCCAGCAATTGCGCCCGAGTTAAAAGCTTGGTTACTGCCCTCCCTAGCTGATGATAGTCAGCATTGCCTGCTACAAACCGAGCAATGAAGACGATATCCCATCCCGACTTTAGCGATTGCATTCTCATTATTTCCTTGAGTAGCCTCTTCAAGCGATTACGCTGCACCGCCTTACCTACTTTTTTGGTCACAGAAAAACCATATCTACTCAGACTTAAACCATTGGGCATCGCCTTCATAACCACCAAGCTATTTGCCCATACTTTGCCTTGTCGATAAACCAAGATATATTGTGCTCTATTAGTTAAAAAATGAGGCTCCTTCACAAGTTAGAGTTAAACTGGAGTCAGCCTATACCTCCCCTTAAGGCGCCTTGCTTGAAGCACTCGTCTTCCAGCTCGAGTGGCCATTCTAGCGCGAAAACCTAAGCTGCGCTTCCGGGGAATTTTCTTCGGTTGATAAGTCCGTTTTGGCATTCTTCAAACTGTCGAACGGGATAGGCCGACGCCTCCTGTTTTCCAAATATGTTTTGGTGCGTAAGGTAACATAGCGAGATAACGAGCTCTCTTTATAGCTTGTGCCAAGCTTCTTTGATGTTTAGCACAGGTTCTGCTCCTCCGTCGCGACACAATTTTACCCTGATTGGAAATATAGCGAGATAACACAGAAACATCTTTATAGTCAATTTTCATACGTCCTTTGCAAAAGGGACAGACTGCCGGCCTGGTGATGAAGTTCCTCGTACCTCTTACTCTTCTAGTATTAGCTACTCTTCCAGTATTAGCTACTCTTCCAGTATAAGCCAAATTTTATTCTCCTTTATTTTAGTCAAAGGGTAGATCTTCAGGCTTAATTTCACCTTCCTCAGGAACGCCCTCTTCAGGAAGGGGAGCTACAGCTCCTGGCTTACCAAGAAAAAGCACCTGATTTGCAGTTACCTCAAGACTGGTGCGCGCCTGCCCATCCTGTCCTTCCCAGTTGCGAGCATGTAACCTGCCCTCTACATAAACCTGCTTACCTTTAGTCACAAATTGATTGCAAACCTCCGCCTGCTTACCCCAAACGCTAATTCTAAACCAGTCTGTTTCTTCCTTGGTCTCTCCAGCAGAAGTAGTGTAGCGGCGACTAGTAGCCAAGCTAAAAGAGGTAACCGCTTTGCCATTCGGGGTATAGCGCATTTCAGGGTCACTACCTACGTTGCCAATGAGCATTATTTTGTTTAAGCTCGCCATATTAATCTTCTACTTTTACCACAAGATATCGCAGAATGTCCCCCGAAGCACTAATTTCTCCTTCAAGTTCCTTAACCGATTTTGGCATTAACTTAAAGCGAGCTAGAACATAATCAGCCTCCATAAATTTCCTTATAGGGTAAGCCAGCTTTCTTCTCCCCCATTTTTTTATCTCTTCCACCGCCCCACCACGGCTATTAATGGACTGAGTCACCTTGTCTACAATTTTAGACACTCCCTCTTCATCAATTTCGGGACTAATTATAGCTACCAGCTCATAATCACGCATGTCTAGATTTTATACCACAGGGAATAAAATGGCAACAAGGCCTATGTTTTAGCCACCTATTATATCTACCAGCTAGAATGTTAAATAAAGCCAGTGTTATAATTCCCGCAATGAAAGTATCTGAGTTGGGAGAATTTGGTCTGATTAACCTTATACGCAGCAGCAGTGCTAGATACGAAAATTCTGGACGCACTCCGTGGCAAGAAGTTTTAGTGGGCATTGGTGATGACGCTGCTGCTTGGCAAAGCGACAATCACATCCAGTTAGCTACTACAGATACTCTAGTCCAGGATATACACTTTGACCT
>JAUWFX010000111.1 GCA_030606765.1 Dehalococcoidia bacterium | reverse complement strand
AATATAGAAATCACCTAAGTGGAGGTAGTACATGTAGGGAGAAGGGTTAATAGAGCGCAACGCCCGATATATAGCGAAGGGATTGGCATAAGTACGTCTTGCCAACCGCTGTGATAAGACAGCCTGAATTATATCGCCGGCGTAGATATACTCCTTGGCTTGAGATACTATAGCCTCGAACTCTGCCGGAGAAAAATTTGATGACACTTCAGACCTATTTGTTGGCGCATTCTTAAGAGCCTTAGAATGAATCGGCTGCTCCAGCCTGTCCACCAGGTCGTCAATTTTACAAGTTGCCTCCCGATACGCTGTGTCAACATCCCCATCTAAGTGAGCGTGAGAGACAACTTTGATTTTGTGGGCAATATGATCGAAAACAAGCAAGGTATCTGCCAGCATCAACACAGACTCGGGGAGTTCTTGGGGATCTTGATCGGGACAGGGCAGTCTCTCAAAGTGGCGGGCAACCTCGTAGCTCAAGTAGCCAACCATGCCACCGTGGAATCTGGGAAGGTCGGCAGTGGACACGGGACGAAGTCGAGCGAACTCCTTTTCCACCAGATTCAATGGGTCAACGGGATTCTCATTTCCTGTCCTTAAGACAAGAGAGGGCTCGGTGCCAATGAAGCTATAGCGGGCCAGTCGCTCACCACCCTCAACACTTTCTAGAAGGAAGGAGTAATTGCCGCGGGCTATCTTAAGGTAAGCGGATACTGGCGTCTCCAGGTCAGCCTGGATGTCACGGCAAACTGGTACCAAATTGCCATGCTTCTTCAGTTGGCGAACCTCTTCCAGTGTTGGATAATACATATCACCTCACAATAAAAAAACCTCTCGCCAAGGGGCGAGAGGTTTAACCTTCGCGGTGCCACCCTTTTTCGGCCTTTTCGGCCATCTCTTTTCAGGTACAGCCCAATTTGGCGATACCCTGGACTGTGATAACGCTGCCCCTGCGACAAAGCCTACTGGGTGTTAACCCTTCGGTTTGCGGCTCCCAGGTCCATTCCAACCTCGCGCAAGTATCGGCTCACACCTTCCCCGACTCTCTGAACTCCGCCTTAAGCTGTACTAGTCCTGTTCTCAGCCTTTTCCTATATTTAATTGTTTAAAATATAAACCCTGTCCTTTAGTTTGTCAATAGCGTGTTTAAATAAGCCTAATTTGCTAAATTTGGCAACTAAAAAGTGGGCCATGATGGACTCGAACCATCGACCCCGGCCTTATCAGGACCGTGCTCTAACCAACTGAGCTAATGGCCCTCGGTGGTTAAAATATAGCCCTTGTGGGAAGCGACTGTCAAGCTATTCAAACCATGGACAGGAATATTCCAGCAACCACTGAGGTAGCGATGGCACCTGCCATGTTAGGCCCCATGGCATGCATCAACAAGAAGTTTCTGGGGTTCGCCTTTTGCCCCTGTACCTGAGCTACCCTGGCTGCCATGGGAACCGCCGAGACACCTGCTGCACCAATCAACGGATTTATCTTCTCTTTTAAGAATAAATTGGCTATTTTCGCTCCCCAGATGCCACCGGCAGTACCAAAGGCAAAGGCTACTACAGCCAGACCAATAATTATCAGAGTCTTGGGATTCAAGAATACCGCCGCCGGCATCAGTGCCCCAACGGTCAGCCCTAACAAAAATGTTGGTACATCTACGAATACACCACCTGCTGATGCTGCTAACCTATCAGTAACGCCGGTAACAGAAAGTAAATTGCCAAACATGAGCATGCCGATAAGAGGTGCTGAGGCAGGGACAAGTAAAGCGGACACCACGAAGACGGCTATGGGAAATATGACCTTCTCTAACCTGGAAACCTCTCGTATCTGGGGCTTCATATATATCTGGCGCTCCTTTTTCGTGGTAAGCAATCTTATTATTGGTGGCTGGAGTATGGGTACCAGGGCCATGTAGGAATAAGCTACCAGCGTAATAGGGCCCAACAACTGCGGTGCTTTAGCTACGGTAAGGTAAACCGTAGGGGGACCATCTGAGCCCCCGATAATACCAACACAGACAGCCTCGTTTATGGTGAACCATCCTGTAAGGTAAGCAATAAGGAATACAACGAAAACTCCTAGCTGTGCCGTAGCCCCAAACATAAAAGACGAGGGACGAGCTATAGCTGGAGAAAAATCCGACATGGCACCAATCCCGAGGAAGATAAGCAAGGGGATTATTTTGCTCTCTAACCCATACTGGTAAAGCAAGTTTAAGAGTCCTATTTTCCCTTCGGCTATCTCTTTCAGTCCGCCTGAGGCCGGCAGTGGGATAGCCCCAGGCTCTGCTGGGGCATAAACCATTAATCCAGCAAAAGGTATATTAACCATCATGATGCCTATACCTATGGGCACTAATAAAACGGGCTCCATCTTCTTGGCTATGCCAAGATAGATGAGGCCACCCCCAATGAAGAGCAAGAGGATGTTGCCCCAGGTTAACCCGCCAAAAGCCATTTCGTATAAGCCAAACATCTTAAGTTATGCCTCGATCAATTAAATTCAGCCCTTATCCCTTGGGGCTCTTTTTCGTACCACAAGTCCTATCAGCCAGGTTACAATGCAGAGAATCGCCAGGATGATGAGGGTAGAGCCAAATCCACCACCAGCGATTTTTGCCACTAATTCCCAGTCTATCATCTTAGCCTTGTTCCCTTTCCTGCCAGACAAGAGCCGCTGTATGCTTTATGATTTCGTAACTAAAACCGCGGTAAGCAAGGTAACTTGATAGACGTCGGCAAAAGTCTGGATAATCTAAATGGGCAAGGGCCGACATCCGGCTAGAGCCTAGCTTATAAGCAATCTCTTCGTCATCTATGTCCTTGGTCACTTGTTCGATGATTTCTGCGGCTACTTTTTTATCTCTTAATTCCTTTTTTATCAATCTTTTGCTCTTGGGCCTGAATGATAAGCGGTTATCCTTCCAGAATTGGGCGAAGGCAAGATCATCGCTCAAGTTTTGCTCCCTGAGTTTGACAATTGTTTTCTCTGCCACTTCATTAGCAAAACCGCGCCGGTGAAGCCACTGCCTGATTTCCGCTTCGCTGCGCGGGCGATAACTGAGATAATAGTAGGCTGCATTGAGGCAACCCTGCAAGGAATTACTATCTGCCAACTGGCTTCTTCCTGAAATACATCAAGTTTCTTGCGACAAGGTTTCTGTATCTTCTCCAAGAGAAAAGCCGGGAATAGCTGTTGAAGCTCTTATTGTGCTTTCTAGTTGTGAAGCTAGTTCCGGGTGCTGCCTCAGGTAATCCTTGGCATTTTCTCTACCCTGCCCCAACTTCGTATCGCCGTAAGTAAAGAAGGCGCCAGCTTTCTTTACCACGCCTGTTGTTACCCCAAGGTCAACCAAATTCCCCTCTTTGCTTATCCCGTGATTAAACATAATATCAAATTCAGCGCTGTGAAATGGTGGAGCTACCTTATTCTTAACCACCCTGGCCTTTACCCTTATGCCTACCATTTCTGTGCCCTGCTTGATGGAATCACGCCGCCTCAAATCTATCCTCACCGAACTATAGAACTTAAGCGCCCTTCCCCCAGGAGTTACCTCCGGATTACCGAAAACAATGCCCACCTTTTCTCGCAACTGGTTAATGAAAATAACCGCTGTTTTAGACTTACTGATAGCAGCACTCAATTTTCTCAGTGCCTGGGACATCAATCGTGCCTGCAAACCAACATGGGCATCGCCCATCTCGCCTTCTATCTCAGCTCTGGGCGCCAGGGCGGCTACACTGTCGATGACTATTGCATCTACAGCACCGCTTCTCACCAGGGTTTCAGTAATTTCCAGAGCTTGCTCGCCGGTGTCAGGTTGGGAGATAAGTAAATCGCGCAGGTTGACACCGCAGTTAGCGGCATATCTAGGGTCAAAGGCATGCTCAACATCAATATATGCAGCAATACCGCCAGTTTTTTGAGTTTCAGCGATTATATGCTGGGCGAGTGTAGTTTTACCTGAAGCCTCAGAACCAAATATCTCGCTAACTCGCCCTCTAGGTATGCCACCTATTCCTAAAGCCAGATCAAGAGCCAGTGCCCCGGTGGGAATGGCATCTCCAGCTACTCTGGCTGGAGCTTCGCCTAACTTCATAATCGAACCTTTGCCATATTGCCTCTCGATTTGCTCAATAGCCAACTCGACTGCCTTCTCTTTTTCAGTAGCCATTGTTGAAGTATTATATCATGGCACTATAACCCAATCAAAGGGAAAATAATGCCAGGTCCTTTTTAGTGTGAAAATTTGCCCGAGTTTACCACTGTCGCTACAAAGCGAGGCTGGAGACGTGTTTAGGCTGTTGACTGCAGGGGGGGCAACTACTTATAGCCCAGGAGTTCCTCCAAGCTTTTAGCCTGTTCCACGTGATAAGGGCCCACTCTAGTGCGGCGGACTTCCACTACAGTGGCGCCCACCCCGAGTTTTTCTCCGATATCATGAGCAAGGCTTCTAACGTAAAATCCCGAAGACACCTCGCAAGCAAAAGTGAAATAGGGAAACTGGAACTCCTTGAGCCCTAAGGAATAAATGCTTACCTTTTTGGGTGGTATCTCTACGCTGATACCCTTTCTGGCTAGTTGGTAAGCTTTTTGACCTGCTATTTTTTTAGCTGAAAAAGGTGGAGGGGTCTGCCAGATATCACCATAAAATAACTTCAAGACCCGTTCCAATTCCTCTCTAGTTACTTCGTTATCGCTTCGTCGCAAAACCCTTCCTTCGGAGTCAAAGGTATCTGTCTCGATACCGAGAACAACCTTAACTTCGTAAGCCTTGTCCAGCTTAAGAAACAAAGAGGCGTTTTTCGTCCGTTTGCCGGTGAGAACAACTAAAAGCCCCGTAGCTAGGGGGTCTAAGGTCCCCGTATGACCAACCTTCACGTTGAATTTCTTTTTTATTCGCTGTACCACTCGGGAGGAGGTAAGCCCTTTAGGCTTGTCCACCAGTAACATTTCGTCCATCCCCCCAAGTATACCGAAAAACCTGGCGCTTGGCACTCCCCGTTTTAGGGTTCGGTCGTTGCGAGGAGCGAGATTCCTCACTTACGTTTCGGAACAGGCTCCGCAATCTCGGTGGGGGCAGTGGGATTGCCACACTTCGCTCGCAATGACAGGGGAGAAAAAATAGAGTTGCCCCCTTCTCTGTGATACACTACCGACATGGTTAAACTTACGTTCTACGGAGGCGTCGAAGAAATCGGAGGCAATAAAATCCTCCTTGAAGATGATAAGGGGAAGCTTTTCCTGGACTTTGGTTATCCCTATAGTAAGTATCGAACCTTCTACGAGGAATATTTAAAACCTCGACCCGGAGCAGGACTCCTCGACCTGTTAGTAATGGGGCTGCTTCCCCAGCTTGAGGGCATTTACCGCACTGACCTGGAGACAGAAAACCTGTGGCAGCAGTTTCGCCGGGCCGAGCATTATCGCAAACTTGAAGATATAGATGGAATTCTGCTAACCCACGCCCATCTCGACCACTCCGGCCACATATCTTTCCTGAGAGAGGACATTTCGGTATATGCCACTGCGACCACAGCATTTATCGCCAAGGCAGTACAGGACTCAGGTATATCATCCTTCGACCAGCAGGTGTGCTATTTCACCCCTAGGATGGAGGAATGTTTGAAGGGATGGAAGCAGGGGGCTTATGTTGCCAGCAGCAGTGGTGACCGTCAACGTCGCTTCTGCGTTGCTGATAAGCTCGAGCTGAGTGAGGAGGCCGAAAAATTTTGGGGAAAAGCTACCCGACGGAAAAAACTTGCCTCTCAACTGTTGAACGATATTACTGAATGTAGCTTTAATCTGCGTTGCTTCCCCGTAGACCATTCCATTCCCGGTGCCTGTTCCTGGGGTATTGAGACAAGCTCTGGTTGGGTGATTTACAGCGGCGACCTGCGACTTCATGGTAGGCACGGTAAACTTACCGAGTCAATGATAAAGGAGGCAGCT
>JAUWFX010000125.1 GCA_030606765.1 Dehalococcoidia bacterium | reverse complement strand
AGTCAAACTTCCAAGCTCCCTTCTCGCCACCTTCCCAGGGTCGGCTATACTCCATAGATATGGTACCGGTGCCTTTCGTGAGAGCCTTGAAAGTCCATACCTCTTGGCCAGGAGTCCCCGGTGCAGGAGGCGTATCGCCTTCGGCTTCGGGAGGTACAGATTCGTGGTCTACCTGCTCTAGCACCGTCTGGTCGCTGATTTGCGCCGACTCCGTCCACTCGAAGCCTGTTGTCGGGTTTGAGCACAAAGTTACTGTAAACGTATCGCCAACAGCCACTTCTATGTCTTTACTGATATGCTGAACCTCCATGAATTCATCACATGAAACTTCCAAAGCCACTGGCTTGGAGGCTGGAGCGCAAGCAGATAGGCAAAGCGAGATGGTAGTCACAACACAGATTAGGATTAGCTTCAATTTCATTCTTTGTCCCCCTTATTTTAGTCTTTCAATATAAATAACGAGGAAGCTCGATTTTGGTTAGTACTGATTACAAAAATCGGCCTCACTCATTAATGGACACTTTAAGCAGTTTAGCTGTCTTTGTCAATACCTGCTATTAGTGGGTAGTGTATCATTTTGAAATGCTTGAGCGTTGACAATGCTTGAGCGATGGTTTACCATTTAAGTATGGCTAAGAGAAAGAAAAAGGAACACGATTTCAGTGTTACGGCATTTCGTGTTGTTCAAGAAGCTACTGAGCAAGTGTCGCCTAAACCTAAACCCAAGCCCAATTTTGATGCTGTAGCTCTAGGTAGACTTGGTGGCCTAAAGGGTGGTAAGGCTAGGGCTGAGAAGTTGACGCCCGAACAACGTAAGGAAATAGCTCAAAAGGCAGCACAAGCTAGGTGGCAAACTAAACAGCCATAATACAGTCAAGGTATCATAAAAACAAATCAGGCACTTGCCCCTCATTTTTTGCTAATGGAATGACTGATGTACCAACTTGGACTTGACAAGATGCCAGTGGGTATTTTATAATAGATGTGTGAAAAGTATTAAAGAGGAACTCCGGCAGCGACTCGAAAAGGTTAAAGGCGAGCATAGCCAATTAACGCAACGCCTTAATAGGCTTATAGAATTAGAGCAAGCTATAGACCTGCTCATCAAAGAAGAAGACTTACGAACACAAACAACTCAGTTGTCTTTACTGCAAGTGAAAGCTATTAATGGACGTAAGGTAATTGGTCGAACTGAACTTAGCCAGTTTATCGTAAGAGCCTTAGCGGACGGCAAAGCTCGGTCTTTGAATGAATTGGCGGAGATGGCGAAAAATGAGAGTATATCATTCAATAACAAAGCACCGAAGCGTGTATTACACTTTGCCCTAGTGGGCTTGAAACGTAACAACTATACCAGAATGGTCGGCAGAAGTGTCTGGCAACTTACTGAGAAGGCAATTATAAAACCGACAATAACAGAAGATGAAGGATGAAGACAGAATAGCCACTACCATGGCGGGTCATTAGACCCACGGGCATCCAGGCCCCCTACGCAACCAGCGTAGGCAAAGATGTTACCGTCACCAGCTATGGTAGTGGCTTTACTATTTTGATTATATCCTGTTAATACCTAAAATGTCAAGTATGCTTGAGCCTTCAAGGTAATATATTTTCAAAATAGCTGGTTTATCTATTGACAATGCTTGAGCGGTCATGTATAATAGGAGTATGAATAAGTTAAGTCTTGAGAAAAAAGCTAGAGTAATATCAGCACTCGTTGAGGGAAATTCAATACTTGCCACTTGCAGAATAACAAATACAGCAAAGGGCACAGTCCTCAGGCTTTTACGTGATGTTGGTAAAGCCTGCGCTGAGTATCTGGATAACAATCTAAGGAATCTATCATGCCAAAGGGTAGAATGTGATGAAATCTGGTCATTCTGCTATGCGAAGGCAAAGAATGTACCTCGAAATAAACAAAACCAATTCGGTTATGGCGATGTTTGGACATTCGTGGCAATAGATTCCGACACGAAGTTAGTCCTAAGCTGGCTAGTTGGTTTACGTGAACTAGAATATGCTCATGCGTTCGCCAAAGATATTAAGGGACGTCTTTCAAATCGTGTTCAACTCACTACTGACGGACATAGAATGTATTATGAGGCAATAAGAAATGCCTTCGGTAATGACATAGACTATGCCATGTTAGTTAAATACTATGGCAATACACAAGATGAATATGGACGCTATAGCCCACCAAAATGCACTCACTCAAAGGCGAAACCGGTAAATGGTTCTCCCGATATGACAAGAGCATCTACAAGCTATATCGAACGACAGAATCTTACAATGCGAATGAGCATGAGGCGATTTACTAGACTAACTAATGGCTTCTCAAAGAAGATAGAGAACCTAGAGTATGCCGTAGCTCTTCACTTTATGTATTATAACTTTGCCAGACCACATATATCGTTAGCTAATCCGTGTCATAGAACACCAGCAATGGCAGCAGGGATTAGCAATCATGTCTGGACTGTTGAGGAGATTGTAAAACTGATGACTTAACTTATTTTGTAGTATATAATCGCTCAATATGAAGAAACCATTAACTAATGCAGCCTTTATTGATGGGGTAAACCTATACAAAGCAAAAAAGGATTTAGGGTGGAAGATAAATACAAAGAAGCTTATAAAGCACCTTAGGGAAACATATGGTGTTGATAAGGCGTACTATTGTATAGGGTTTGTTAATTCCAATCAAGGATTATATAACAGACTTCAATCTGAAGGGTACGAAATGGTGTATAAGCAAACCTATTATGATGTTAATGGTAATTTAAAGGGGAATATTGACTCTGAATTAGTTCTCAAATCTATGACCCAATATAGAGTTTACAAGGAAGCTGTCCTACTAACGAGTGATGGAGACTTTACTTGTCTAGTTGAATATCTAATATTAAAGAATAAATTGCGGGCAGTTATAGCTACAACGAAAAAGAAGTGTTCGCACCTGCTAGAACAAGGAGCAGGAACCTATCTAAGTTATGTTGATGCCCTTGAGAAAAAAATAAGACTATAAATATTGAAAGGGAACCTCATAAGGACAGAACCTTACATCGTTCCCTTTCGTAACATCTACTGTGTATATTATATACACCCCCCCGTCATTTTGTCAAGCTTTTTGAGTTTCAAATTGACCCACTACCGAACGGCAGTAAAAGTGGTGTGAGTCTAACTAAACCTGCCCTGTTTAGTGAATATACGTATTCCGCTCACAGGATTGGTAAATACCTCTTAAGCTCGTATTCGGTTACCTGGCTCCGGTATTGATCCCATTCGATCTTCTTATTCTCGATGAAAGCATCAAAAACGTGGTCGCCAAGGGCTTTTTTCACCAGTTCACTTTTTTCCGTGAGCTGGATTGCCTCCCAAAGGCTGCCGGGTAGAGTGCCTATCCCTCGCCTCTCTCTCTCCTCCTCGGTCATCTCATATACATTCTCTTCTACAGGGTCTGGTACTTCATATTCCTTCTCAACTCCTTCCAGTCCAGCAGCCAGCATCACGGCGAAGGCAAGGTAGGGGTTGCAAGCAGGATCAGGGGACCTGAACTCTATCCTGGTAGCCTTTTCTTTGCCTGGCATATACTCTGGAACTCTGATCAGGTCGGCCCGATTTCGCCGTGCCCATGAAAGGTACACGGGTGCCTCATATCCGGGAACCAGCCGCTTGTAGGAATTGACCCACTGATTGTTGACCGCAGTGATTTCAGGGGCATGCCTTAGCAGCCCGGCGATATAGTGCTTGGCTAGCTTAGAGAGGTGATATTCATCATTCTTATCAAAGAAGGCGTTGGCATCACCTTTAAACAGTGACTGGTGGACATGCATGCCACTGCCATTAATGCCGAAGACCGGCTTAGGCATAAAGGTAGCGTAAACTCCCTGCTGTAAAGCTATTTGCTTGACTACCAGGCGGTAGGTCATCACATTGTCAGCCATGGTCAGGGCGTCAGTGTACCTCATATCTATCTCGTGCTGGCTGGCAGCGACCTCGTGGTGGGAATATTCAACGGCTATGCCCATCTCTTCCAAGGTAAGAACTGTTTCTCGCCTTAGGTCAGTAGCGACATCCAAGGGTGTCATGTCGAAGTAGCCCCCTTCGTCCAATTTCTGAGTTCCCTTTGAATCCTGAAAGTAGAAGTACTCCAACTCCGGGCCCACATAGGAGGTGTATCCCATGTCAGCCGCTCGCTTCAAATTTCTCTTCAGCACGTATCTGGGGTCTCCCTCGAAGACCTCACCCCCGGGTTTCTGAATGTCGCAGAACATCCTGGCTACGGCATGGTGCACTCTGGGTCTCCAGGGGAGCAACTCAAAGGTGTCCGGGTCAGGCATAGCCACCATATCGCTCTCGTCAATGCGGGCGAATCCCTGGATAGAGGAACCATCAAAGCCCATCCCTTGTTCCAGGGCGCCTTCCAGTTCCTCCACAGTAATGGCAAAGCCTTTCAGAATGCCCAGAATGTCGGTAAACCACAGTCTGATGAACTTGACATCGTGCTCTTTAGCCACCTTGAGAATATACTCTTTGCTTTCCTTACTGCTTCTGTTTTCCATTTCTGCCCTCCTTTTTCCGGTTTTTAATCTCCCTTTATATAGCGTTGTCTCCATCCTCCCCGGTCCTGATACGCACTGCATTATCAACCGGGAGAACAAATATCTTCCCATCTCCTGTGTCACCAGTTCTGGCAGCGTGGGTGATGACATTTAGCATTTTGGGCACATCTTCATCAAGGACAACAATCTCAATTTTGAGCTTGGGCAGGAAGTCCATCTCAAACGTTGTCCCACGAAACTGTTGTTTAAGTCCCTTCTGTTTCCCATGGCCCTCGACAGGGGTCTTTGTCATTCCGGGATAGCCTAACCCCTTTAAACCCTCCCTCACTTCCTCAAATTTCTCTATTCTAATTATCGCCTCTATCTTTTTCATCTTCTTGTATCCTTATATCATGTTATTTTGGCACAGCAAAGAAATCAGGATAAGCTGGCGTGCCATGCTCTGGGATATCCAATCCCTGCAGCTCCTCTTCCGGAGATATACGCACCCCAAAAGCCTTGTCCATCAGCTTAAAAATCAGGTATCCCATGCCGAATGCCCAAGCGGCAACCACTACTACACTGATAAACTGAGCGAGTAACTGCCCACCTCCCCCACCGTAAAATAGACCGGTGACATATGGTGCGCCAACTGAATAATTACCGTAGGTTCCGTCGGCAAAGAAACCG
>JAUWFX010000134.1 GCA_030606765.1 Dehalococcoidia bacterium | reverse complement strand
ATCGGCACAGGACAAAATAGCGTGCCCTTGCTCCCAAGCGATAGAAGGGCACCTGATGCCGCGTAGTTGCTTTACAATAGAATCTATATCTATTCCAGACCTTAGAGCCAGGGATGTTAGGCGGCTAATAGCCTCAAGCTGTGCAGCCGCACAGCCTCCGGCCTTTCCTAGTGTGGAGAAGACTTCGGATATTCCCTGACTATCAAAATTTACTGTTACATAAATGTAACCGCACCCGGTGTTTACCCTTTCAGTTACACCCGTCGTGACCTTAGGTCTTTTTCTGGGAGCTAGCTTGCCTTCAGCTCTTTTTATCCCCTCACCTACAGTGAGAACCTGACTTTCGCGACTCCTATCACGGTAAATAGTTATCCCCTTCAAGCCTTCTTGATAAGCAAGCATATATACTTTGGTTACGTCATCGGGCGTCGCCTCGTGAGAAAAATTGACTGTCTTGGATACAGCGCTATCAGTAAATTTTTGGAATGCTGCCTGCATCTTGACGTGCCACTCAGGAGATATGTCATGGGCAGTGACAAAGAGCCTCTTTATGTCTTCAGGAACTTCTTCTATGTCTTTTAGCCTCTTTCCTTCAGCTAGCTGCTTCATTAGATCTGGGGAATAGAACCCTCCCTTTTTAGCTGCCTCCTCAAAATAAGGGTTCACCTCTATAAATTCTTCACCTTCCAGGATATGACGTATGTAGCTTAAGGCGAATAATGGTTCAATGCCACTGGAACAATTAGCGATTATGCTCAAGCTGCCAGTAGGAGCAATGGTAGTCCGAGAGGCATTTCGAAAACGAGGACCATCGGGCATGTCATAAATGCTTTCCTGGAAAGCAGGAAAAACTCCCCTTTCTTGGGCTAGCTCTATAGAGGTTCTATCCGCCTCTTCAGATATGGAATGGGCAATTTCCTCGGCCATAACAAGCCCCTGTTCACTATCATAAGGGATGCCAAGCTGGATCAGCATGTCGGCAAAACCCATCACCCCCAAGCCTATTTTCCTGGTAGTTTTTGCCATCTCCGTGATCTCTGGCAAGGGAAATTGGTTGACTTCTATAACATTATCAAGGAAGCGAACTGCTAGCTTGACTGTTTGAGATAGCTTGTCATGATCAATGTACGGCTGGCCATCTTTATACGCCACCATCTTGGACAAATTTATGGAGCCTAAATTACAAGACTCAAAGGGAAGAAGGGGTTGTTCCCCGCAGGGGTTAGTGCTTTCTATTTTGCCCAACTTAGGCGTAGGGTTATGCCTGTTTATCTCGTCAATAAATACAATGCCCGGGTCGCCGGTGCGCCAAGCCATGTCAACTATTTTGTCAAATACTTCTTTAGCATTAAGCTTATCCGTCACCTCCCCAGTCCGAGGGTTCACCAAATTGTAATCGGTGCCTTTTTCCACCGCTTTCATGAACTTATCTGTCACAGCTACGGAAAGGTTAAAATTAGTCAAAGATTCGGGGTCCTGCTTAGCCTCGATGAATTCTGAGATGTCGGGATGCTCAACATTGAGTATTGCCATATTGGCTCCGCGGCGCATGCCCCCTTGCTTTATGACATCGGTGGTGACATCAAAGGCTCGCATGAAAGAAACGGGGCCGCTAGCAATGCCACCTGTAGAACCCACTCTATCCCTTGTCGGTCTAAGTCGG
Organism: Dehalococcoidia bacterium; assembly: GCA_030606765.1. The sequence continues at coordinate 2,927 of JAUWFX010000134.1, read as the reverse complement.
GAAAAGGAAAAGCCGGTACCTCCGCCACTTTTATGAATCAAAGCAGTATATTTAACCGCGTCGAAAATAGACTCCATAGAATCCTCGATGGGTAAAACAAAGCAAGCTGATAATTGCCCCAGTTCGCGGCCGGCATTCATTAATGTGGGTGAGTTAGGCAAAAATTCCAGGCTTTCCATTAGTTGATAAAAAGCCTCTTCATGAAGTGGGACATCTGACTTGGGCTCGGCTGAGACAATGTGCCTGGCGACGCGGCGAAATAGCTGTTGCGGGGTCTCAGTAACCTTCCCTTCTCCATCCTTTGTCAAATATCTCCTTTCCAGAACCCGTAGGGCATTATCGCTAAGTTTGATTCCGGAAATGACTTGACTTCTGGCCTGAGGAGAAAATTCATCTGCAGTCAGAATCTCCTTAACCAGTGCCTGAATTTGGGAAGGGGACACAGGCTGTTTGGTTTGCAGGGGAACAAATTCCTCCATGCCTGGGAAGGGTTGAGCTACCCCTAAGCGCTGGCTCACTTGCTCTGTAAACTTCTCTAGCAATTTCCTATCGCTTATACCCATAGACTCGGCAGCGGCGAAAACAGCTCGAGCTACTCTATTTCGACCAATAGCTTTTTGATTCTCTTTCCGACGGGTTTTGGGCATTTTATCTCCTCTTGCGACCAGCTGGGGAATTCACCGCCTCAGAAGAGGGCAGCGGTAGCTGGTTTGCTGGCGTTAGCTCTCTTCGTATCGCCAAGCTATCCACCTCTTGCTTTAAGGCACCGATATCGGCAAATTCCCGGTAAACACTGGCAAAACGAATGTAAGCGATGTGGTCTAGTTTTTTTAATCCTTCCATGACCAAATCACCAATATAGGAGCTGGAGACCTCGCTTTTGCCCACATTGTAAAGCTCAGCCTCGATGGTGTCCATAAATTTATCGATGGCGCCTGTAGGAAGGGGGCGTTTCTCACAAGCTTTGCGAATACCCAAGGAGAGCTTATCCCGGCTGAATTCCTCACGTCGTCCATCCTTCTTAATGACGAAGATATTATGTGGCTGTATCCGCTCGTAAGTAGTGAAGCGAGCATTGCAGGCGAGGCATTTTCTTCGGCGTCTCACCACTTCGTCTAGACTCCGAGAATCTAGCACCGTTGATTCCTGACCGCCGCAGTAAGGACAGTTCACAAGTTTCTCCTAAGAATTGTGGTATGGAAACATTTTACCACTAAATGTAGTAAAATGCAATACCTCCGCGAAAAAAATAGGCTCGGTGGTAGATATAAGAATAGGAATCTAGCTGAAAGCCACTTCTCAAACTAAAAACACGAGAAGAAACATTCGAGACCCTTCATTACCGGGCCTATATTGCTAATCCTTGGGAGAGTGGTTATTTGGAGAAGGACGTAGCGAGCGTTGATGGACAATTCTAGGAAAATATGCTAGGTTTGAATTCATATAGGACCAACGTGATTAAAGTTACACTATGTTCGTGGTCAATGTCACGAGAAGGATTTTAAAGAGCATTGTTCGAGGAAGTCTTACCAGGTCTTTATAGAATTAAAGTTCCTCTCCCCGGAAGTCCTCTAAAAGCCACCAACTCTTACGTTATAAAGGGGACAGAGCGGCCTTTAATTGTTGATACTGGATGGAATCGAAAGGACTGCATGACGGCACTAGTTTCCGGATTAAAGGAATGTGGTGTGGACTTCAGACAAGCTGATTTCTTCATCACGCACATGCATGCAGACCACGCAGGTTTAGTGTCAGCTCTGGCGGGGGAAGGGGCGAGAATCTACTTTGGCTGGGCAGATGCGGAAATTATGAGGTCTGCTACGCCTGAGCATTGGGAGAAGCAGCTTAATTTCGCTCGTAAATGCGGCTTTCCTGGAGAGGAGCTTGAAAGGGCTATCAGAAGTCACCCCGGCCGCAGATATAGCCCGAATACTTCCTTGAACTTGTGTGTCTCAAAAGATGGAGATATGATAAGCATCGGGGATTACCTGTTTGAATGTATTGAAACCCCCGGGCATACTGAAGGTCACATTTGTCTTTACGAGCCCAGCAAGAAAATATTCATATGTGGTGACCATATCCTTGTTGATATAACTCCAAATATCACTCTCTCCTCCGAGGAGGGAAATCCATTAAAAGAATATCTGAAGAGCCTGGACAAAGTTTATGATTTGGATGTTAAACTTGTGCTGCCTGGTCATAGAAGTATCTTCAGGAATCACAAAGAGAGAATTCGAGAACTGAAACAGCATCACCAAACAAGGCTTAAGGAGGTCATCTCTATTCTGGGAAAAGGTAAACAAAACGTCTTTCAGATCGCATCACAAATGACCTGGGATATAAGTTACAGGTCCTGGGATTTATTTCCTCCGGCGCAAAAGTGGTTTGCCTTTGGAGAAGCTATGGCTCACCTGAAATATCTTGAGGAGGAAGGGAAGGTGGGGAGACAAATAGAAGGACAAGGGCTAGTGTTTTTCACGGGGGTATCAAATGACTGAAGCAAAAGTTGGCGTAATTGGCGGAAGTGGGCTTTATAACATGGAAGGGCTGACGGAGGTAGAGAAAGTAAAGATAAGCACGCCCTTTGGCGAGCCCAGCGACGCCATTATCTTGGGCAATCTAGAAGGAGTAAGGGTTGCCTTTCTTCCCAGACATGGCGAAGGACATCGAATAAGCCCCAGTGAATTACCGGCGAAAGCCAATATCTACGCCTTGAAATCTCTGGGGGTGGAAAGGATTATCTCTGTAAACGCCGTGGGCAGTCTTAAGGAGAAGATAGAACCTCTGGACGTAGTCATTCCTGACCAACTAATAGACTGTACCAAAGGAAGAGCAAGCACCTTCTTTACAGATGGAATAGTGGGGCACGTCTCTCTCGCTGAACCTTTCTGTCCTGTTTTGAGTCAAATCTCGTTTGAGGCAAGCAC
>JAUWFX010000070.1 GCA_030606765.1 Dehalococcoidia bacterium | reverse complement strand
ACCTCTTGTCTTCTGGCCTCTCTTATCAGCATACCACTGGCGAGCTTGATACACTTCCGTCAGTTCCGTGGTAAAAGAGTCCTGGTAAACATCATCCAGACATTATTCGGCGTACCCACCGTGATTGTTGGCCTGTTCGTTTTCGTACTCCTTTCCCGGGCCGGACCCCTCGGTGAGCTTGGCATACTCTTCACCCCCGCTGCCATGGTGATTGGCCAGATGATACTCATCACACCTATATTGCTTGGCTTGACCATTTCAGCTTTGAGTGGAGTAAGCAAAGAGGTTGTAGAGACAGCTACCTCGCTTGGCGCCAGTGGTTCTCAACTCGTGCTGCTTGTACTGAGAGAGGCAAGATATGCCGTTCTGGCCGCGCTTATACTGGGCTTCGGTCGGGCCATATCAGAGCTCGGAGTTGCCATGATGGTTGGCGGGAATATCAGGGGCTTCACAAGGGTGATGACTACGGCGATATCACTGGAAACATCTAAGGGTGAGCTGGAACTATCCATAGCGCTGGGCATAATTCTTCTATTCTTGGCGCTTATCATCAACATTGCCTTGAACAGGCTACAGCAGAGGTAACGATTTGAAGAGCTTTTCTCCTACCTTGATAGAAGTTGTCGACCTGAGCCACAGTTATGATGAGCGGGAGGTGCTGCAAGGTTTGAGCTTGAGTATTGGCAGGGGCGAGGTTTTCGCCCTGATTGGCCCTACTGGAGCGGGCAAAACAACGCTACTACGTATCATAGACCTTCTGGAAACTCCTGGCTCGGGGGAAATCTATTTTGATGGCAAATGCATCCCCCGCTCGGGTAAACAAAGATTAGAGATACGTCGTCGGATGTCATTTATACACCAGAAACCGCAGATGTTTAATTCGAGTGTCCATGACAACGTTGCCTGTGGCTTAAGATGGAGGGGAGAGGAAAAAGACAGGATTGCCGAGAAAGTTGACCGTATTCTGGAGACGGTTGGATTAGAAGGTCATGATACTAGAAACGCCCACACACTTTCCGGCGGGGAGGCACAGAGAGTAGCTTTGGCCAGGGCTCTAGTGCTAGAACCCGAGGTGTTATTATTGGATGAGCCGACAGCTAATCTCGACCCGGTTTCCGCAGCGAAAATCGAACAATTGATTTCACGCGTTGCCAGGCGACGTAACACTACCATGATAATGGCAACGCATGATATGTCTCAAGGGCAGCAGCTTGCTGACAGGATAGGGGTGCTTATTGACGGCAGACTTGTCCAAACAGGCAATGCCACCGACATATTCCGTTCACCCCAAAACGAAGAGGTGGCCAATTTTGTCAGTATGGAGAACATCATAGAAGGTACAATAATCGCCAACAACGACGGTATGGCCACGGTAGCTATAGGCAGCAATAATATACAGGCAGTTTCTAACTACCTGGCCCGAAAGGAAGTATATGCTTGCATCAGGCCCGAGGATATCACTTTAGCTCCGATGCGTCATCGGAGTTCGGCCAGGAATTCCTTTCAAGGCAACGTTACCCGGGTAGCGTCTTACGGCCCCCTAAGCCGGGTAGAGATAGATTGTGGCTTCCGTCTGGTAGCTTTGGTCACCAGAGCGTCAGCAGAAGAATTGAGACTAGAGGAGGGCAGGGAAACCTATGCTAACTTCAAAGCTACGGCGGTGCACGTTATGAAAAGGAAAACCAGCCCATGACCGGAATCGTTGATTCATTCGGACGGAGCATAAATTACCTCCGGATATCTGTTACCGACCGTTGTAACCTGCGCTGCATCTACTGTATGCCACCTGGAGGTGTCCCCTTAATACCACATAGTGAGATTCTCTCCTACGAGGAGATTCGGGCTGTTGTCCGGGCAGCGGCGGAGCTCGGCATCAACAGGATACGGCTCACCGGCGGTGAGCCCCTGGTCAGAGCGGAGTTACCCAGGCTGATTAAGATGCTATCTCAGACCGAGGGAATCGACGAGCTATCGCTGACGACAAATGGGACGTTCCTCAAGAAATGCGCCCTGGAACTTAAGCAAGCAGGCTTAACCAGAGTTAATGTTAGCCTGGACACGATCAAGGCCGATAAATTTCGTGACATAACACGCCTTGGAGAGTTGAAAGATGTCCTTGAGGGTATTGAGGCGGCGAGAGATGCTGGCCTTCACCCAGTCAAAACAAACGTTGTGATTATGCGAGGCATAAACGATGAAGAGATACTGGATTTCGCCAGGATGACCCATAAGGAAGAATGGCATGTCCGATTCATCGAGCTTATGCCCTTCAATGGTTGTGTAGAGTCCGTACCTTCCGCTGAATTGCGACGACATATCGGTTTCCTTGGCAAGCTTGAGCCTCGGGCACCCGTAACTGGCAACGGGCCTGCTACGTACTACCGCTTGCCTGGAGCCAAGGGCACTATAGGCTTCATCAGTCCCCTAACGGAGCCTTCCTTTTGTTTCAGGTGTAACCGCATGCGCCTCAGCCCCGACGGAAAGCTACGCCCCTGCCTTCTGGCCGCAGACGAGATTGACCTGAAAATGCCGCTACGCAATAATAGTCCGATGGCGGAGCTAAAACGCCTGATTCTAAAGGCGGTTGCTTCTAAGCCAGAGCATCATCACCTGAGGGGAGACCCCGATTGCACCGGGGCCAGCCTGGCTAATCGAAGAATGTCACGGATCGGAGGTTAGAAATGGAGCTAGGGCAGATTCGCATGATAGACGTTACCCAGAAGAAAGAAACAGAACGCCAGGCAGTAGCCAAAGGCAAAGTACAGATGAAGCCTGCTACCTTAGAACTCATCCGCAGAGGGGAGCTAGAAAAAGGAGATGTTCTGGCCGTAGCAAAAACGGCTGGAATCATGGCCGCAAAAGAAACTCATCGTCTGATACCCCTCTGTCACCCTCTTCAGCTCACCAGCATTGCAGTTGAATTCAATCTCCCCGGAAAGGGCGCTTTTGTCAGGATTACCGCCAGCGCCAAAGGGATAGGAAAAACAGGATTCGAAATGGAAGCACTAGTTGCTGTGGCTATAAGCGCTCTGACTATCTATGATATGTGCAAAGCAGTGGACAAGGGCATGACCATTGGAGAGATTCGCCTGATAAGGAAGAGCGGAGGCAAAAGCGGGCCTTATCTCGCCGGCGGATGAGATCGAAAAGCAGCCTTAGACAATTCCAGCTATCGTGAGCAAGCCCTGAGTATCTTCGTGTTGTTTCGCCACATCGAGGAATCTTCTTTTCACATGCGAGCTTGTTCTCTCATCCAATCCGATAATTCTAATCTGAGATTGCTTTGGCACTTGGCTCTGAGCGACGAGGCCCTGACTCGTTATCATTAGCCTTCAGCGGGATGTTTTGCATTTAACTCCTGCAGCACCTTGTTAACTACTGCGGGGATTGCCTGCTCCACCTCAGACGTGCATTTCTCGCTGAAGGTAGTAATGTCCTTTACCTCCACAGCAAATATAGTGATTTTCTCGGGCATCGCTAAGTTAAGCAGCTTGCCTAACTCGAGAGCAGTAACCAAGTTTATCTGATGAGGTGACGAGAGATGTTTGGCGCAGGAGAAATCTTCAGGCCCCATACAAGATACCTGGCCGGCATTCTCTTTTCCGGTTTGAATAGCATCAATGATGACAACTTCATCATAGCCTACTACAAGATCTAAGAGGCTTATACCGGCCAGACTGGCCTCAGCTATAGTTATTCGGGGGTCGTTGAGCTTCTTCCCTACCTCTTGGGCCACCCTGATCCCTACTCCATCATCGGAGAGAATAGGATTGCCGAGCCCCAGAACCAGGGTTTTCATTTCGATTTGCCAAAACTTGTTATCAGATGCCCCGGCTCAGTTTCCTGAGCTCGTTGCCACCGGCATCACATATGGTCACTTCCAGAGGCAACTGCCCGGGCAGAGCGTGTGTGGCACACGATAAACATGGATCATATGGTCGCCATGCCATCTCAATTCGGTTAAGCAACCCCTCCGTTATCTCTACTCCAGGCTTTATGAAGTCTTCCGCTGCTTTCTTGATTGACATGAACAGAGGAGCGTAGTTGTTGGTCGTACCCACCACCAGGTTACACTTCTTTATCACTCCTCTTTCATCAGTAGTGTAGTGATGGGTGAGAGTGCCCCTCGGTGCCTCCACGATGGCCACCCCTTCATCGGGCGTCGCCGTCGGTATGTTGCGAATATCCGTGCTCGTTATTTCCGGGTCCTGACTGAGTTCCAGTAACCTCTCCGCAGCATAAAGAAGTTCGATCAGGCGCGCCCAGTGGGTTGCCAGAGTATAGTCGGCCGGCTTGCCACCCAGAGTGGAATACATCCTTTCATATTCTTCCTGCGCCAGCGGAGTTGCCATGCCATCGGCTGCATTCAGCCGTGACAGAGGCGTAGCTCGATAAACCCCACTGTCTTTACCGTCAACAAAACCTTTCCAGCCAACTTTCTTAAGATAAGGGAACTTCAGGTATGTCCAGGGCTCCACTCTTTCAGCTATGTGTTCCAGATATTCCCGCGGTGCATACTTGCAGAACTCCTTCCCCGCAGGGTCAACTACCCGGACTTTACCGTCATAGAAGTTGACTTTATTCTTTTCGTCAACTAAGCCCATATTATAGGACCTTTGGGTATAGGTATCGCTCAGGATCATGTCCAGGTATACTTTATTCTTGAGAACAACATCGTCGAAAACCTTGAGCGACAACTTGCCAAACTCCACCGACGATTTGGCTATTTCTTCTATCTGTGCCCTTTCTTCTTCATTTATGGCCCTGCTCACGCCGCCCGGCAGGCCAAAACAGGGGTGTATCGCACGGCCACCAATTGTTTGAATAATCCAGTGATTCTGCTTGCGCGTATTGATTACAGCACCACCCAGTTCCAATCCTACCTTGGCAATTACTCCCAGTATATTGCGCTCCGCAGGCGGTGCATCTGGCCCCATAACGAAATCAGGGGCGGAAAGGATATAGAAGTGCGTGGTGTGGTCAGTTACAAAGAAAGCACTGTAGAGAAGCTCACGCAGCTTTTTGGCAGTGCTCGTCGGTTCGACATGAAACAGCTCATCTAAGGCTTTGGTTGCTGCCATGTGGTGGGCTTCGGGGCAAACTCCGCAAATACGCTGAGTTATCTGAGGCATATCCTCGGCCGGCCGGCCCTCGCAAAATTTCTCAAATCCTCTGAGTTCGGGAATCTGCAGATAGGCATTGGCTACACTGCCATCCTCGTTAAGAAAGATGGTGATTTTGCCATGTCCTTCCAGCCGGGTCATAGGATCGATCGTTATCTTCTTCATTTTATCCTCGCCCTCCTGAGTAGTGAATCTGGCAGACTATAACGGTAGAAGGTGCCCGCCGGGTCGGGAATATCATCAAGTATCCTTTGAATCTCCTCAGCCTCATTAGAATCGATGATAGACGACAGAGCGGTCAGAAAATGAGCCCCCTGGTCGATTACTCCTTCCACCGGACCGTAACAGCCAGTACAAGGCATGTTAGCCTGAGGACAGAGAGCACCACAGCCCCCTCGAGTTGCTATGCCGTAGCACAATAACCCCTGCTCCAGCAGACATTTCTCTGCATCAGGGATTATTTCGTAGGGCCTATAGAACTTCTTGATCTTCTTCTCTTCCTTAGTACGGGGGCATTCATCGCAAACAGCTTTTACCGAGCCGCTTATGACGGTGCCTTTCGGTGGTAACTTGCCTTCTATCAATGCTTCAAGGGCAAGCCAGGTAGTCTTTTCTTCCGGGGGACACCCGGGGACAAAATAGTCCACGTCCACAGTTTGGGCCAGAGTCTTTACCGTATCATAGAGCTCAGGCAGCTCAAGTTCACCCTCCGGCACTTTGACTTTCGTCTGAGGAAGGATTTTCTCAGGATTTTCAGTTGATGGCGTTTCAATGTAAACGCAGTCGAGCGTCATTTGCAGGTTGTAAAAATTGGAAAGCCCGGGGATACAGCCTTCATAAGCACAAGAGCCATAGGCTATCATTACCTTGGACTTGGCTCGCAGAACATGAGCCATATGCTCGTTCTCTTCATTCCTGATAGCTCCGTTGAATAGACAGACATCTATGCTCTTATCTGCCATTTTCTCTACATCAGCATACTTGAAATCCATGGCTACCGGCCAGAATACGATGTCGGCAACCTCAGCTAGCTTCAGTATCTTCTCATGTATAGCCAGAGTCGCAATGTCACACCCACCACAACTCGCTCCCCAATAAAGAGCTATCTTCAGTTTAGCCATCTTTTACCTCCTGAGTATTTTGTTCCGAACGACGAAACGGACTTGGACCAAGCTTCCTTATGGCTTGAGTAAAACTATTAACCACCTCAGCGAATCTTGCTCCTTCTGACGCAGAAACCCACTCCAGTTGCACTCTTTCGTCCTCTATCCCCAGCTGCTTTAGTATCTTCTTAAGCAGCAGGATGCGACGCAGTGTCTTGTAATTCCCTTCAATGTAGTGGCAATCACCGGGATGGCAACCAAGAACCAACACCCCATCAGCACCAACCCTAAGTGCCTTAAGGACGAAAAAGGGGCTTACTCTGCCGCTACACATCACTCTGATTATCCTTATAGCAGAAGGGTACTGCATCCTTGAAGTGCCAGCCAGGTCGGCGCCGGCATAAGAGCACCAGTTACAGCAGAAAGCTACTATTTTTGGTTCAGAGTTGCCCGTCTATCCTCCTAATCAAAAAAGGGCAGTTACAATCCGCCCTTACTTGCCAGCTCAATGAAACGGATAACTAATACCATATCTGTGCCAAAAAGGCAATCCTGTATCTCGCCCACAACTACCTCCTCAAATACTGATCTATATCCCTTGCTGCGCGGCGGGCAGCGCCCATAGCGCTTATTACCGTGGCGGCGCCGGTAACTATATCCCCACCAGCCCAGACTCTGTCCTTCATCGTCTTGCCGGTAGTCTCATCAGCCACTACCGTACCCCACTTGGTTGTCTTCAAATCAGAAGTAGTTTGAGCAATAAGGGGATTGGGACGTGTGCCCAAGGCAGCTACCACCATATCCACGTCCAGGATAAACTCACTTCCCTCTTTGGCAATGGGGCGCCGCCGACCGCTCTCATCAGGCTCACCCAGCCCCATCTCGTAACACTCCATACCAACTGCCCAGCCCGACTCATTGCCGATATACCTCTTTGGGTTGGTCAGCAGCTTGAACTGGATTCCCTCCTCCTTGGCATTCTCAACTTCCTCACGGCGGGCAGGCATCTCTACCTCTGACCGACGGTAGATAATATAAACCTCGTCAGCACCAAGCCGGAGAGCACACCGGGCTGAGTCCATAGCCACATTACCACCACCAATCACTGCCACCCTTCTGCCCACAAACACCGGCGTATCATATTCAGGAAACTGGTACGCCTTCATCAGATTAACCCGGGTCAGGAACTCATTCGCGGAATAGATGCCATTTAGGTTCTCGCCGGGAATATTCATGAACATCGGCGCACCGGCACCAGTACCTAAGAAAAGCGCATGGTAACCGTTCTCCAGCAGTTCAGGCAGCGTCACAACCTTTCCGACCACCGAATCCAGCTCAATCGTCACCCCCAGGGAAGCGACGTAGGCAACCTCAGCCTGCACGATTTCCTTCGGTAGCCTGAACTCGGGGATGCCATACGTCAGCACCCCACCAGCCACGTGCAATGCCTCAAAAAGAGTAACGCTATGGCCGAGCTTGGCTAGATCGGCAGCGGCAATCAGTCCGGCTGGTCCTGAGCCGACCACCGCCACCTGTTTACCAGTTGGTCTTGGTGGCTCTGCACTGGGGTTCAGCGCCCCCATATTAGTCCGCTCCCAGTCAGCCACGTAACGCTCCAGGCGTCCGATGGCAATAGGCGCTCCTTTCTTAGCGAGCGAGCATGCATGTTCACACTGTGTCTCCTGGGGGCAGACCCGCCCGCCGATGCCGGGCAGGCTGTTCTTATCCTTGAGTATCCTTACCGCTTCGGGCATATTATCATCAAGGACAGCCTTGATAAAACCGGGGATATCTATTTCCACCGGGCAGCCATCAGTACAGGAATGCTTGGGACACTGGATACAACGGCTTGCCTCGGCTTTAGCCTGCTCGGCGCTGTAACCCAAGGCGACCTCGTTAAAGTTTTTACCCCGCGTCTTGGGGTCCTGCTTTGTCATTGGCTCTCTGTTGAGATTAAGCTTAGCCATGTATGTTGCTCAGACCTCCATTCAAGAACGCTTGCCCATCTGAGCCTGCCACTGCTCAAAAGAGCGTTTTTCTTCATCAAGATAAATACGCAGCCGGGCCGAGAGCAAGTCCCAGTCTACCTGATGCCCGTCAAAATCAGGCCCATCCACGCAGGCAAACTTGGTTACGCCACCAACGGATACCCGGCAACAGCCACACATCCCTGTGCCATCAACCATTATTGGATTCAGGCTAACAATAGTCTTCACCCCGAAAGGCTGGGTGGTCCGGGCACAGAACTTCATCATGATGGTCGGGCCAATGGCAATGACTCGGTCAATCTTCTCATCACCCTCAAGCAATTCTTTTAAGGGCGCCAGCACTAGCCCCTTGCGGGCATAAGAACCATCATCAGTAGTAACGATTAGTTGGTCACTGACACTGCGTAGCTTGTCCTCCCAGAAGATAAGGCTTTTGTTC
>JAUWFX010000148.1 GCA_030606765.1 Dehalococcoidia bacterium | reverse complement strand
ATTTCCTCCACGCGGGCCGGCGTGAAAAAATTGTGGAGTCGGAAAACATTACATACGTCAGGATGCCCGGGGTCGGAGCGGTACCTCCGGGCCGGGTCCGTAACGGCTGTCATAACTCGTTTCGAGATTTCCTCAGGGGAGGCAGATATTTCAATTTGGTTATTATAACTTTTGCTCATCTTCTGCACACCATCCAAGCCCAAAACCGAAGGAAAATTGGTAAGCTTCGCCTGCGGCTCAGGAAATACAAACCCAAAAAGGGAGTTAAATCGACGTACTATCTCACGAGCCAGTTCTAGATGAGGAAGCTGGTCTTCGCCCACAGGAACAACCTCTCCCTTATAAAGGGCAATATCGGCAGTCATGAGAACAGGGTAACCCACCAGTCCATAATTGACGTTATGTGGCTGCATCTTAACCATCTCCTTAAATGTCGGAACACGTAATAGCCAGCTTAAAGGAGTCACCATGCTGAACAAAGTATGGAGCTCCACCACTTGAGGAACATGAGACTGAACGAAGATAATGCTCTTATGGGGGTCAATGCCGGCCGTCAGCCAGTCAAGCACCATTTCATAAATATCTTCCCGAAGCGATTCAGTTCCTTCCAGAGTGGTGAGAGCATGAATATCCACCACGCAGTAGACGCAGTCATATTCATCCTGAAGGGCAACATAATTCTGCACCGCTCCCAGGTAGTTACCGATATGCTGTCGGCCTGTGGGGCGCGCGCCAGAGAAAACGCGTTTTCTCATTTAATTGTGGCAAAGTTTAGCACATAGAAGAAACGGGTAACAAGGCTAAAGCAAATTAGCCCAACGCCCTACTTAAGCAAGCTAGCCTAGCAAGGCTATATAGAAGATAATTGGTAAGGGGGGAGGCCAACTGCCTGGCCTCCCCCCTTACCAACCTTTTCCGGGTTAACAGTGAAACTTAGATTACCCGGGACATTTCAAGGAACTAAGACTAGGGTGTTAACTCCCGAAGGTTGTTGTAACCACCGGGTAAAATCTTAGTTGCACCAGCTTGGTGCCATCATTCATAAGACCCTGCTCGGTAATCACAAGGTCGGCAATATTGAAAATCCACTCGTTCGCAAAGTACCAGGCCATTGGTGGGTCTAAGGCAGCCATATCAGTCAGCCACGCTTCTACGTCAGCTTCATCAACGGAGCCATCATTATTATAGTCTCGGTCATCGGGAGTGGCAAGGTTGCCATCATAGTCAGCTACTGGAACATCGTTTATGTCTATGATTTCATCATCATTGGCATCAAGGGTAGCATCGACAACCCAACCGGTGTAAGTAAACAGACGGGTGATATCCACCGCCTTGGACTTGCCTCTTCCCTTTGTCGGTATCGGGTCTTCAAATCGGCGTAATACTTGTTCATCTGGGTCAGGTACATAGAGATTGTTTCCGACGATGAGACCCAGCATAAGTTCAGGGTCTTCCGGGCATTCGGTGTAGTTCCCGAACCCAGGGTTTGGTGGGTCTGTATCATTGCACGCCTCTACTACTGTGTTCGGGTACAGGATAATATTGCTGGCGGGCTCAGTCTTTCCGTTGTTTGGTTTACCAAGGATCCTGGCGAAGACATAGTAGCCACCTGCTGGAGTAGGCGTGTCATCGACCATAACTTTGTAGGGCAGCTGAACTTTGGCTACTCCATCACCGTAGGGGTCTGGCATTGCGCACGGGTCAAGCACCGTTAAATCGTACATTGATGCCTTCTTGTTGGAAACGTATTGTATGGTTGATGCACCGTATTCAGCGACAAATACCGATTTGCCGCCTGGTGTCGCATCGCAGACAAATGTTTCCGGGTCCTTGCCGTGGATGTTCAGGTTGAAATGCTGTCCGCTTGGAAATCCGTTGCTCAGGGCAATGACATCCTTACCCGAGCCCGAATTCTGTGGTTTGGCCGCCATTACAGCTGATGCGCCGACTAAAAGCGCTACAAGAGTTAGAGCTGTGACAACGAGCACTATCCTTCTTTTCATAAATACATCCTCCTTACTTTTAATTATTTAAAATAAAATAGAGTCCTACATACCATAATTGATTTTATTTACTACACTACCACCTCCTCTGGATTAATATTCATTTATTGAAGCTGCTACCTTTTTTACTTGCCTATCTTCAGTTTAGGTGCCCTGTCGGCTTAGGTCAATAGGCCAAAAGTCTCAATTTTCAGTAAGAAAAAGTACTGCTATGTTATTCCCTGTTTATTTAAGTTGCACTCAACCCTATAATATTAGTCGCATATACCCCGCAAAATCCTTCGCCTACAATAAAACTAATTCACCATCTTTGGCCTATTCCAACAAGCCAGGCATCGAACTTAGACCCTGTCCAATCAATGCCTGAAGGCTCTTGTTGACTTTTCAATATAATTAGAGTACTTTTCTCAGCATTCCTGTGAGACATAAGTCACATACATAAAGCTGTCCCACGATTTACAATCAACTTAAACACAGAGGGAGGGAGCGTACTATGAGTAATACCAGAGATAATTTGGAGACTGCTTTTGCTGGAGAAAGCCAGGCCAACCGTAAGTATTTATTCTTCGCTGAAAAGGCCGAGCACGAGGGACATAAACAGGTAGCAAAGCTGTTCCGTGCCGCAGCCGACGCTGAGACAGCGCATGCCAGAAATCACCTGAAGGTTATGCAGGGAATAAAATCAACGCGAGAAAATCTGCTAACTGCAAAGGGTGGCGAGAATTATGAATTCACCGAAATGTATCCTGCATTCATAAAGCAGGCGGAAGTCGAGGGCGAAAACAAAGCCAAAGATACCTTTAACCTGGCAAATAAAGTTGAGCAAATTCATCATGGTTTGTTTGACGCCGCCCTGAGCAAGATTGAAAAGGGCGAGACTATTGGGGAGAAACCGATTTACGTTTGCCAATACTGCGGCAACACGGTTGAGGGGGAAGCTCCTGAAAAATGTCCCGTCTGCGGAGCGCCCAGGAAAATGTTCAAGCTCATAGAGTAGCTGAACTCGAAGAAATCCCGGCGCGAGGCAGGAAAGCTGGTGGAGCGATTGTGTAAGGCCGATAGGGTTGGAACAGTTCTTTACAGTTCTCCATGGCTATAGCGCTACCTGTAGATTTGTATGGAGGTGATGCGAAATGGCTGAAATAAAGGTGGATTGCAGGGGTGAAACTTGCCCTGTTCCTTTAGTTGAGACTCGCAAGGCTTTGAGGAAAGCAAAAGAAGGCGATATTGTGGAGGTTACTGGAACGCATCCTGCTTCCAAGAAAGAGATACCGATGGCGGTAAAGGCTTTGGGACTGGAGCTCATTGATGTACAGGAGGAAGGTGGGATGTGGAAAATAAGAATACGCAAGTAGGAGGAGGAAAAGACTATGGCTGGCAAAGCTACTATAATAGTTCATAGCGGCGACATGGATAAGGTGTATAGCGCCTTTATTGTAGCTAACGGGGCCCTTGCCATGGGGATGGAAGCATCACTTTTCTTCACCTTCTGGGGTCTCCAGCGCCTCAAGAAAGGGGGGCTGGAAAAGGGGCCTCTATCTAAAATGAACATGCTGGGCCTTGGTAAATGGATGGTGAAGCGGAGGATGAAGAAAGCCGGGGCGGCGTCTCTGGAGAGGCTGCTGCAGGACTTCCACGAACTTGGAGGGAAGATACTCGCCTGCGACATGACAATGCAGATAATGAGCATAAAAAAAGAAGAGCTCCGCGATGATTTGATATCGGATTACTGTGCAGTTGGTACCTACATAGATGAGGCTAAGGAATCAACAATAACCCTCTTTATATGACGGAGGAGGAAATGGTAGACAGACTTATTTACCTGGACAACGCATCGGCTACTCGTTTGGATGAGCGGGTGCTGGAGGCGATGAGACCGTATTTCCTTGATTCATACGCGGTTGCCACCTCAGAGTTTGGCTATTCTCAGGGGATAGAAGCTCGAGAGACGTTAGCCGAAGCCAGAGAGGCTCTGGCCCATGCTTTAGGTGCTGCCCTCGAAGAGTTTATTTT
>JAUWFX010000033.1 GCA_030606765.1 Dehalococcoidia bacterium | reverse complement strand
AGACCAGGACCAACGACCCTGGCAAACTTTCCCCATCGCTCAAGAACGGCAAATGTCTGCTGTCTAACTACAAAAATCGCCAAAGCTAGAAGAATCAGACCAAAAGCTATACCTAAAACAATTCCAAAAATAGTCATTACGAATTACACCTCCTTAATCTTGCTACTATTCTAATTTATCTTTCTCCGCCAGTTTTACCCTCAATGTTTAACAACACCTCCTACTTTATTATATCTTAACAAAAATACTTGGCAATAACCCCGTTCCAGATAAGAACGGGGCCTAACCGCCATCAGACGCATTAACATATCCTCATCCAAACTATATCTAAGATTCGGAACTTTGAACATCCGATTTTTCGCTTACATTAATCTAGTAATTTAGCCATTATATGAAGTAAATCGGTATTCGTAAGAATTCCTACTAAGTTACCATTATCATCCACTACAGGGAAAGTGCCGATTCGATGCTTCTCACTTATGGCAACTACTTCCTTAATCGTGTCATCAGGGTGGACCGCAATGACATCAGTTATCATTACATCCCTTACCTTCATGCAAGACAATTGATAGTGAAGCCCCCACAAAGTCAACGGTGTGGGTTGCGATGGTGTTGCCTCTGTTATTGTGTTCCGTGTCACTAGGCCTACTAACTTTCCGTTTTCTACAACAGGTAAGCGGCGTACATGCTTTTCGCGCATCGTTTCTAGAGCATTAAATATTAGAGTGTCAGGAGTTACCGTAAAAACTGGGCTTTTCATACAATCACGAACGTTCATTGTTCTTCTCCTTAATCAAGCTGGCAATTATTATAGTATGCCATTCCGCTTTACACTTTGCTGGCACAATCGACACTTTTACTAGTAGGCCAATCAAGTGGCCTAGTCACTTTATTCTCAGTTCAAAGTCGGGGTGAGAGGATTTGAACCTCCGACCACCTGAACCCCATATAGCTTGTAGAAAAGGCGGCGACCGCTTGCCTCCTTTCTTCAGCAAAATGATACACCGCACAAAGGACAAAATCAATGTACAAATTCTGAAAACACACCAAACTGCCCAAGAACACACCTACTTCCTCTCCTTCTAAAGGAAGCTTATTCCAACCATCTTGACAACTGTTTCCTGAATGCAACACCAAAATTTGTCCTTATAAAATTCTTTGAAAATGGGCAAAAGAAAACTTGACAAGATAAAAAAGATAGTTTATAATATTCTTGAATCAATAAATATTTCACAAATGGAGGCGAAAATGACCGAAGAACAACAAGCTAAAAGACCCCGCAAACGCCCTGTGCGTTCTAGGTATAAATTCCCCTCTTATGACTTCGGAATAGCACGCCAAATTACCGAAAAGGTCGAGTTTGAAGGAGCTGGTCGACTTTCTGAAGTAACTCTTGCGATATCTCTTGGTGTCTCAGCCAAAAGTAGCGGGTTCAAATTAAAAACACTTACGGCCCGGCAATTCAGCCTGCTAACTAAAGAAAGGGACATGTTATCCACTACTCCTCTTGCAAAGGCGATACTAAAACCTACAACTGAAGAAGAGAAGAAAAGAAAGATTATGGATTCCTTTATGACAATTCCTCTCTTTAACGCAGTCGCAACTAAGTTTAAGGGACAACCTTTACCGCCGAGTCAACCCTTTAGGAATATACTTGAGCGCGAATTTGGTGTTGAAAGCAATAGAACCGCTGAAGCGGAAAGGATTCTAATGGATTCAGCACGCGAAGCAGGGCTACTACAAACAGCCGGTGATAAAACTTATCTATTAACTGAGATAACTGCAACCACTCAAATCCTTCAAACGGACACACCACCTACGAAGCTCACACCAGCACCAAGGCAGCCTTTCGAATCACCACGCGCCGAAACACCTGGTGGGTTACTAACAGTATCTGTACGAGATATTGCAGATTTGGATGACACCGAATTCAAAACCGTTTGGGATGCTCTAGGCACAATAGCCAGGATACAGGGCAAGCGGCAAAAGTTAGAAAGCGAACATGACCTTATCGAAGAAACAGAAGAGGAGAGCCAATAAAGCACTCGATGTATAAAGAACCAAACAACTACGCATTCATAGACGGTAGCAACCTACATTTAACTTACGAACACATGAATTGGAAAATGGACTACCGAAAATTGCGCCGTTTCCTGAGAAAGAGACATAATATTACGATAGCTTATTACTTTGTTGGCTATCGCTTGAAAAACAGCGACATATATCAAAAACTCAAGGAAAATGGCTACGTTTTGAAGCACGAAGTTGCCAATAACTTAGATGAATATCTTATCAAGCAAGCCAAGTGGGATATCAATGAATATGATAAAGCCATAATAATTAGCAGTGACAAGCACTTCATTGAATTAGTAAAATACTTAGAATCAAAAGACAAACTAAAATTGGTATTAGCACCGTGTAACCAAGGCTGTTCACGTAAACTAAGAAAGGCTGCTAATACAAAGATTGAATTTCTGAGCAATTATAGGACGGAACTAGAAAAAAGATAAGGGATAAACCAATAGGACTCTCACCTATTAGCTTATCCCTCAGTTTGATACGATAGTATTATAGTACACTATACTATTTTTGTCAATAGTTCTTGTGTCACAACCTATGTCGTATCTTGCACCATTTCCCATATTATGTTCAAATTCACCCACTAGAAATAAACTTGACCGAATTAAGACCGGCACAAAGCCGCTTAGGACCGTTCCAGCATAGTAGTATTCTAATTACTCCCTTTAATACGTTTCCTTTCCCATGAATACAACCCAAACCACAGATGCTCTTCCCGCTCATTCTTGCTCATCCTCCCTAACTCAACCAACATCTCTCTTGGTGGATAAATGCCAAACTCCTTTTTAATCCATTGAGAGAAGCCTATCCAGCCGGGGAACACCCAACCTTTACTAAAATAGTACCTCTCAAAACCTTCCCCGCTTAAATATCTGCTCAAATACCGCGCTTGCCTGCTTTCTTGGGGCGGATTATAATCTTCCTCCCATTGTGGCGTGATTTCAGCGACATCTTGCTCGAGGAATGAGCATGTCTCTAACAAGATTCATCAAGGATTTACTGAGGAAGCCTGAAGCAATCCCAACCCCTGGTGCCATATTCTACAATGCGACGGTGGCAAAAGTTCTTCGAAAGCCTGAAACAAAGATAGCTAATGACATAGTGGAAAAGATGGGAAACGGGACTATTCTTGATTTAGGTTCGGGAACAGGCTATTTGTCAATAGAGATTGCCAAGAAGTCACCCGGCCTACAGGTCTATGGCATAGACCTCGGCAGGCAAATGGTCAAGATTGCAAGACGCCATGCAAAAGGCGTTGATAATGCTCGATTTGTGTTTGGCAATGCGGCCAAACTCCCTTTCAAGGATAACTCGATAGACCTTGTGGTTAGTACGGGCGCTTCGCACCATTGGAAGACACCACGCATGGTGTTCGATGACTGTTATCGTGTTCTAAAAACCGGCAGGGAAGCCTGGATATACGATGGGTGTCCCGAAGTTTTCAACAACCGGGCTGATAGAAGAAAAATGAGTGAGAAATATGGGTTCCTGGTTAGCCGGCTTGGATACAGAGTCTCTACACTACATGGTTTCACCGGGGAAGAATACCGGACTGTAATTAAGGATATCCTAGAGCAAACGGCATTCAAAGGCAGCTACCAGATGGCGCTAACAGATATCTGGATGAAGATTACGCTTAAGAAACGCAGGTGAGCACGCTTGCTGTTTCACGACTTTTGATTATCTAATCAAGCTTGTTGACCTAGAGAGGCTTATCCGGGAGACTCTCCTTAAAGGGAAGGGTGGACATCAGGAAGGCGAGGGCCTACTTTTATTCTGAGGGGTCATAGAGCGCCACGCAGTTACTCGATATACTATAACGGGTGCTGCTTTCCCCTTAAAACTCTGTGACTTGAGTTCCTCGGTTTCTATATAATCTTTTGTTTGATTATACGTCTCAGCACCGATCCAGACTTCACCGCCGGGGGCGCTGCTACAAATGCGTGAGGCAATGTTAATGGAATCTCCGATGACGGTATATTCGGTGCGTCCAACCGAGCCTATATTACCGGCTAAGGCTGTACCGGTGTTAATGCCAATGCCGAATTGCACCGGGAGCCGCTGGCTATCGCTTTGCTGTAGTTCAGCAACTTTCTGCTGTGCTTGCCACGCTGCCTTTACTGCCAGCAATGCGTGCTCTGACTGAGATTGCGGCGCGTTCCATACTGCCATGATATTATCGCCGCCAAACTTGTTAACTATGCCATCATGTTGTACTACTGCATCGGTCACAGCTGATAAGTAAGTATTGAGCATTTTCACTATAGCTTCAGGGGGCAACTGCTCACTTATCCGGGTAAAGTTACGGATATCAGCAAAGAGCACACTTACCTCCCTTTGCTGGCCGCCGAGATGAAGGTCCCCAGCATCCGCTCGACTGACTATCTCCTTGGCTATTTGGGGCGAAATATATCTACCAAAAAGCTCTTTGACAAACCGTTTATCCGACTGCTCACTAACGACCATGTAAAGAATGTTGCCGACATAGACTATTGGTAGTAGCAACAGGGGATAAAATAGACACAGGATATATCCTCTATCGAAAGCAAAGAAGCCGGCTACCAGGTAAGCGACAAATAAGCCTACGGTTATTCCCGCCCCCTTAGCTATGTCGGTCCAGTACCAGGTCCCACACCGGGGCAAGGCAAAGGCAGTGATGCCAACTAGCAGCAGCATAATCATTAGCGTGATGATGGTGCCAGGCTCTGTCAGGAAACGTGCTGTGAGGATGGTATCCATGGCACCAGCGTGTATAAAAACTCCAGGAACGTTGCTAACTGAGGTGGGGATTGCCCAGGTGTCAGGTTCACCGGTAGCGGTCATCCCAATCAATACTATCTTGTTGTTGACCAGCGACGGGTCAAAGTCGCCACTGATAATATCACCATAGGAGATATATGGTCGTTGTCCAATATCGGCGGAAAAATTGATGCGTAGAAAGTAGGAAGTATCAACTGGAATATCACGAGCCAACAAGTTAACGGTACCATTTTCGAGCAGATATTCATGTGGTAGGGGCATGGAGAACAACCTGTAAAGTACAGCCAGGGTCAATGAGGGGTAGACCTGTCCTGAGCTTGACTTAACAATCAATGGTAGTCGCCTTACCGTGCCATCGCCATCGGGAATTACATTGACATGTCCAATGTTACTGGCAGCCTGTTCTAGAGAATCTATCGGTAATAGGAAATTATCATAGGTAATCTCAGCATTAGCCTGAGAGACAAGTTGAGTACCCACGGCAGCCAGGGCGATATTATCCGCTTGGTCCATTGCTGTTGCCAGCAATTCATCATCGGAGGAACTATCGGCGAAGATGACATCAAAGCCGATTACCTTGGCTCCAGCTTGGCTCAGGTTATCGATAGCCTGGGCATGGAGACTGCGTGGCCACTCTGCCCACCGTCCATAAGTATCAAGGGTATCGTCATCGATACCAGCGATAACAATATTAGGAGAAGGGGGTTGAGAGGTGAAAAGCTGGTCTGACAACCACAAATTGACGCTATAGAATGGTTGAACCAGCAGAGCTACAAGTGTAAAAAGGCAACCCACCCCTACGAGTACCAGGGTGTGATAAAGGCGCTTACGTTGGCGTCTAGTTCTTTTACGCTTGGATAACGAATTGGCTGTAATCTCGATTCGCCTCCAGGTATCTGTTTCTCGTCGCGGACTTTTAAGACGGCCTTGCCATCATAATATACTGCTCTTATCTTGATACAACCAAGCTGGGAAAGGTATTAACAATAGTCCGGCAACTCAGCTAACCCCTTCTATTCGCGACTAAAATGAATTGGGTCGAGCGAGCCTGTGGCTGAATATCCATAGGCAGCCTCATGATCACCTTGAGGAGCAGATGTGATGATCCAATCCTTAGGACAATGCTTTACATAGTATATGAGGTCTGCCGCCTCTACCCAGACGTAATAATAATGACCCGCAGCAACAGTAATGGTATTAGATGTTTCGTGATTAGTCCCATCTACTTCCTCTCCAGTATCCTCGTCTATAGCCCACCAGTCAGTGGTATCATCCCAAATAAATATTGAAGCCGTCGGCCCCGTATCTATTTGAACATTAATACTGGCAGGCGTTTCAGTGACGGTAATGTTGACGGTAACGGTAGCTGTATCGGTACCGCCGTTACCATCGCTTACGGTATAGTTAAAGCTGTCGGTACCATTGAAGCCAATGGCTGGGGTGTAGGTGACATTGCCGCCATTATTGGCGACCGAGCCATTAGTCCCTTGCGTTACCGACTCCACAGTCAGTGTATCACCGTCGACATCGGAGTCGTTATTCAGGACATCGATGGTGACCGGGGTATTCTCCAATGTAGTAGCATTATCAGCTACTGCCACCGGTGGGTCGTTGACACCATTAATGGTAATGGTCACAGTGGCAGTATCGTTGCCGCCATTGCCATCGGATATCGTGTAGGTGAAGCTATCGGTGGTTGCGTTGCCAGCCTGCAGATATTCGAATTGTCCATCAGGATCATAGGTGAAGGAGCCATCCGCACCCCAAGCGGTGACTGCACCTACAGTCTCGCTCGTATTCACTGAGGCTATAGTTAAGGTATCACCAACGTCGGGGTAGGAATCATTGCTCAGGACTCCTGGAGCGGCAACAGTTACTGGATTGTCCTCATCGGTAGTGGCGGCATCGTCCTCTGCCACCGGGGGATCATTCATGAGCTCAGGCTGCTGACCGGATACAATAATACCTGTTCGCCCCTCGGGTATCTGCAGTTCCACTCCCTGCCCAATGGCATATATATTCCCTTCCTCATTTGTTATCAAAGTTGTGCCATTTCCGCCAACGGTAACTATCAGGATACTACCCCTCACCCCCGCTACACCGGTTGGAGTTTCGACCTCATAGCCAGATGCTGGGTCGAGAAGCTTTGTCACGCGGCTTATGGTGGTCCCTATTGTCTGCTCAAGAGTAATGGTTGTGACACCAGTGTCACAGACAAGATCGAGTGAAATAATCTCGATCTCGGTGCTCGCCTCCAGTTCCATAGTGCTGCCGTCAAAAAAAGTAATGTCAGCGCCAGAATTATTGCCGGTCTTTATGGTATCTCCGACTTCTAGCTCCATCTCGACCTCCGCCTCTATCCAATCGTCCGTACCTGCGTTCATTACGGATACATCACCCTCGGTTATCGAAAGT
Organism: Dehalococcoidia bacterium; assembly: GCA_030606765.1. Next base: position 5,667 of record JAUWFX010000033.1, on the reverse strand, counting down.
ATAGTAAGCGTCGAAGGACATGGCGATCCCCCCCCACCACAGCCAACTAAAGCTAAAGCCACGAGAATAGTCAGAGCAATTATTAATAGCAATTTTTTACGCATGGCAGGTCTCCTTATAATTTCTCTCAGCTAATTTTGACTTTTTTAGCTACTAATGCGATAATTATAATGACATTGTATAGTATACGATAGGTATCGTTCTGTTTTGGTTGGTACGGATAATCGCTAGAGAAAGAGCTAAACGCGGAGTTGCTATGGTGGACAAAAGCTTGCCGTATGGAAATGGCTGTTATAATCATGTCGATTGCTTTACTTGCCCCGAGCCAGACTGTATTGTGGATGAACATGAAATATCAGAGGGCTCCGCTCCTATGTTACATGAACAAGTAACTCTCGCTGCGGACAAAGCAGAACCGAAGCCTCAATTCTGCAAGTATTGTGGAGGTAATCATATCTCTCGATACGGGACAGTTAAGAGAGTGAGGCGCTATTTTTGCTGTGACTGTAAACGGAAATTTACTTCTAAGGATAATTTATTTCATATGAAGGTGCCACGCCTATTTGTCGAAATCGCTCAAAGCCTATGGGCGGACAACCTGCTGTATAGGGAAATTGCTCAATATCTTGAAGAACATTACGGTTATTCGCCATCAGCATCTTCCATCCACCGGTGGGTACGAAAAATTCAGCCAGAGAGAAGAATACACTGAATTCTGGCTACCAACCAAAACAGAACGGTATCACACAGTACTCTGGTACAATCCACATGTCAATAGGGTTTTATCTTGTGAGCGAAAGGAGTCCAGCGAAGCAGAAGTAACCTTTCTCATAGTGTTAAACCGAATATGACTATGGCAGATAACAGAGTGGATGAGACTGCAGCCTTATCCAAATTCCGGCAAAGATATCGGAAATCCGAGGTCATCTTTGAAGAAGGAAGCACCGGCAGTGAAATGTATCTCATTCATAGCGGGAGAGTACTACTCTCGGTTCGACAGAACGAAACTCAACAGGTCCCGCTGGTTGTTCTGAATCCCGGTGATTTTTTCGGCGAGATGGCTCTGGTAGATGACTCCCCACGGTCAGCTGCTGCCTCGGCTGTTGAGGACGACACCGAGTTAATTGTCATGGATAGGGCTAGATTCCTGTTTATGGTGCGACAACAGCCAGAATTCGCCCTCAGTCTCATGCACACTTTTTGTCAGAGGCTACGAGACATGGATAAACGATTATCCCCTGAAGGAGCCTCACCGTGAAAGATAAGCCACTTAGCCCTCGGGTGCCGACTAAGGCTGAAGTGCGACCAGAACCATCTAAAGTAATTGAGCTGGCACCGGGAATCTACCAACTTCGTGGCGAAAAGCCCGGGAGTCATGTCTATCTTATCAAGGGCGATATCAAGAATGTTCTTATTGATACCGGGGTTGCCGGCAAATTCCCCGTTTTAAAGCGTCGGCTTACTGAATTCGGCCTGCATGTAAAGGACGTAAATCTGATTATATTAACACATGAACATTACGACCATATTGGTGCTACCGCTTTCTTTCACCGTACTGCTGTAGTGGCGGCACACCGTTTAGCGGCCAATAAACTGGAGTTACAGGATGAGTTTGTCACCTTGCTCAACCGCGACCAACCCAGTAAACCCTTCTGGGTAGATGTCTGGCTGGAGGACGGTTCTATAATTGACCTTGGAAATTATGAACTTCAGGTAATACATACACCGGGGCACACCTCGGGTTGCATCTGCCTATATGAGCCAAGAGCGGGATTGCTCTTCACTGGCGATACAGTGTTTGCTGGAGGCACTCTGTCCGAGATAGCTGTGGGCGGTAACGTCAGCGATTATGTGAATTCGGTCCGGCGTTTGAGTAATCTGAAGATTAAGCAGCTTTACCCCGGTCATGGTAGAGTATCCAGTACACCCGATGAGGACTTGCCCAAAGCCATAGTGTATGCCCAGACAATGCTTGATGACTGCAAGACTTTTTTTGAAGCTTTCATCAAGACCAGAAAATTGCAGGACAAGCTTGGATCGGCCTTTGGTTACTGGACAGAGGCCCAGGATTAAGAGAAATAGCCACTTAACTAAAGGTCGCCCTTTTTATTCTCAAACAGCCTATGGCCTACGGATAGCTGCATATTTCTACTACAGGATAAGCTCCTCACCCTCGTGGGCAATATCAATCGAGGTCCCCAGTAATTTGGCTACTTCTCTGACTTCTCTCTCTATCTCGGGCTCGTGTTGGGGGCTTAAGTGAATTATAACCACTCTGGGGAAATACCCTTTGAGCCTTCGGAACTCGGCCAGCTCTCTCTCCAGCATTTTGGGGCAGAGATGACCGGCATCCCTGGCAGCGGTGCTCAGACTATTGGGCCAAGTTACATCGACTATTATTAGCTGCGGGGATATGTTCCCCCATATCGAGGAGAGGCCGGGACCGGTATCGCCGGTATAGAACAGGGTCTTGCCATCGCTTGAAGTTATTTCAAAGCCCACGCTGTCGAGAGGGTGTGACACCGGCACGGCTATGATCTCATAGCCTTCTATATTCTGCGGTTTGAAAGGTTCCAGCGGGACTAGTTTAATAGTTGCCTTTTGCAGGAATGAGGCATCGCTGGTGAATTCGGGGTAGACGACGCCGTCAATGAGGTGAGACGAGAGAATTTCAAGGGTCTTTGGAGTGGCGATAACTTTGGTAGTGCGGTCGGAATTGTTGAAGGCAAAAGCGGGGACCGCCCTGATATGGTCATAATGACCATGGGAAAGCAATATCGCCTTTATCTTCTTCTGCTCGAGGAAGGTTAGTTCTGAAACCAGGCTCCCGGCATCTACAGCGAGGATGTCATCAATGAGGAAGGACACGAGCCTCGTGTTTTTGGACTCCGCATTATGTGTCCCCAGGAATCTTATTATCATTGAAATCACCTCGTTGCCATATCATTTATTGGTCTTTGAGAAATCCGGCTAATTCACTTCTTCCTTCGGGCGTAGTCATGAAGACTAAAGTATTCTCAGGCGCAATGACATGATTTTCTGAGTGGTCTAGATCAAATTTAGCCACCTTTTGCTTTTTAGGCCACTCAGGTGGCCTAACCACTTTGTTTCCAATACAAAGTCGGGGTGAGAGGATTTGAACCTCCGACCACCTGAACCCCATTCAGGTGCGCTACCAGGCTGCGCTACACCCCGTCGCCATGACTTTCATTAATATGTTATCATAGTCGCCGCAACAAAGAAAAATAAAAATATAGATTGGCAGGTTGTGATTTATGGCTAAGAAACAGCAGAAAGCTACACCCGAGCGAACCCCCACTAAGCACCAACTCTCCAAATGGCAGCGCCAAATGAGAATACGCCGAATTGTGATAATCGCTGCCGTCGTTTTCCTGGCTGGCATCTTGAGCTGGGTGGGCTATGAGTATTATAAGGACTATAAGAGCGATCCCTTGCGTGAGGTTGTGATTGAGGTAAACGGTGTCCCCTTTACTATGGAATACTTCGTAAATACGCTTGGCATTTATGTTAACAATTACATTAATACTACCGTTAGTACCTACCTCGATTTCTATATGCAAGCTTACAATACTACCCGTGAAGAAACCATACAGTTGCTGGCCGACAATGCCATCTCCGACTTGTCCCAAAATAACAATAACATTGCTGATATGATTACTGGTCAGGTCGCCGATGATATTATCAATGCTGAATTGTTAAGACAAGGTGCCAAAAATCTGGACATTGAAGTTACTCCTGAGGAGATAGATGCGAAGCTAGAAGAACTAGAAGAATATGAGTTGCCCAATGATAGTGTGTATCGAGATATAGTTAGTTCTGCCTTATTGCAGGAAAAGCTTGGAGAATACTTTGGTTCCCAGCTGCCAGACACAATGGAGCAAGCCCATGTGCAAGTAATGCTTGTAGAGAGTCAAGAGGTAGCTACTCAGCTAATATCCGAAATCAAGGCTGGTGGCAACTTCACTGCTATAACTGAAGAGTTTTCCTGTAACTCCTCGATTGAAGGTGATTTGGGTTGGCTGCCCGAGGAGCTAATGCCGAATACCTTGATTGCCAACGCCGCTTTTAACCTTACCGTGGGAGAGATAAGCCAGCCTATTTATGATGAAACGGCGATTAAGGATGTTGGCTATTGGCTTATAGAGGTTACTGATAAGCAAGATGACCAGATAAACGCCAGAGCCATGCTGCTGGGCAGCGAGGCGGAGGCAGAGCAGGTTAAAGCCGAGTTGGTTAGTGAAAACTTCAGCTCTCTGGCTGAAGAATATTCCCAACATGAAAGCAAAGATGAAGGTGGTGAGCTTGGTTTGCTGAAGCTATGGGATATGGGCAGCCAGGCTTTTGACGAAGTTGCCTTCAACATTACTGTCAATGAGGTAAGCGAGCCGGTTAAAGATGAAGCGGTCCACACCACCGGTGGCTATTGGCTCGTAAAGGTTGTAGACAGGGGTAACCATGAGCTTGAAGATGAAGTCAGAGAAGCACTGATAAACAAGCACTTTAATGACTGGCTTGAAGAGCAGTCAGAACAAAGCACAATTGAAACTTACCTGGATGCAGCCAAGAAATCGTGGGCTATAAACGAGGTTTTGGGAGGAAGGTAACACCACAATGAAGAAGGATATTGGCATCGGCTTAATGGGCTTGGGAACTGTAGGCAACAGTGTAGCTGAAGTTCTGGTCACCAGGGCAGACAGCCTGGCTGAGCAAGCGGGAGTCCCCCTAATTTTGAAAAAGTTGCTGGTGCGCGATGTGAATAAACGACGCTCGGTAGGACTTGGTCCCAACTTGTTGACCAGCCACCCTGAAGAAGTCCTCTCTCATCCTGAGGTAGATATAGTAATCGAACTCATTGGAGGCGAACATCCTGCCACAGAATATATAGAAGGAGCTATTGCTAACGGTAAGCACGTAGTTACGGCCAACAAGGAGGTAATGGCTAAACATGGATATGAACTACTGTCTCTGGCAGGGAAACACAATGCTGACCTTCGCTATGAGGCAAGCGTGGGTAGCGGCATACCACTCATTTCCTCTTTCCAACAAGACTTAGCAGCCAATAAAATCTCGGCCATCCATGCCATCCTTAACGGCACTACTAATTATATTCTGACCCGAATGGCACAAGAGGGGCTGGATTTTGCTTCAACCTTAAAACAAGCCCAGGAATTAGGTTATGCCGAAGCCGATCCCGCTAATGATATAGAGGGGATAGATGCTGCTTATAAACTGGTCATCCTATCCAACCTGGCCTTTAGGGCTAAATTTGTCCCTCAAGATGTGTACCGCGAAGGAATATCAAATATTGCCGCTCGCGATTTTCTGTATGCCAGAGAATTCGGCTATGCTATAAAACTTCTAGCCATTGCCAAGAGAGCTGATGACAAAGTGGAGATGAGAGTTCATCCTGTTTTTATTCCACAGGATTCCCAGTTAGCTAAAGTAGATGGTGTTTATAATGCCGTCGAGGTGGAAACTGACTTAGCTGGCAAACTAGTCTTTTACGGGGAAGGGGCTGGAGCCCTCAGAGCTTCCAGCGCTGTTATGGCTGATGTGTTGACGATAGCCAGAAATATCTATCGCGGCGTAAATAATGTCCCTGGACTAAGATTAGACCAGCGGGTAACTGTTAAGCCCATGTCCGAG
>JAUWFX010000002.1 GCA_030606765.1 Dehalococcoidia bacterium | reverse complement strand
CTTTTATCTGAAAGGCGAAAAGTTCCTTAATTGCAGGTATATAGTGGATTTTCAATCCGCCTCTTAGGGTCATTTCCAGGTCTAGGAGTTCCTTGTCCTTCGTGTTTCCACTCTCTACGAAGCCCAATTTCTCTCTTTTCTCGTCAGAACAGTAGATTTTGCCCCTGTCATAACCATGAGCAATCAAGGCTGCGTAGAAAGCAGCCTCATATGGGCTAGCACCACCTACGATCCTCGGAAAATAGTATTCTTTTAAGAGTTCGTAGCTCATAACGGCGAATGTATCAATTAAAATGTCATTCGAGTGGATAACGACGACTAATTCCCTTGATAAACCGTCTCTACCTTCTAACCAGAGGACTGAATAGTCTCCTCCCCTACCTTCCGCCATGTCCACACCTGCTATATACTGAACTCCGACCTTCGGGCGATGGTAAATATGGATAACACCCTGTCTGATTTCTTCTTCCTTGAGGGCTTCAGCCTGTAATTTCAGTAAAGTAGCAGTGTCAAAGACAGTTCTACCAAGAATCGGGCTTAATGCTTCTTCTTCGGAAGCAGGATAATCAGCTCTAAACTGCCATTCTAAGTAATAGTCTCTTTTAACCCTCTCAAGCCACTCCTCGTCTCTGTTAGGAACGGCATCCCAAGGGATGAAAATAGGGTAAAAGTTGTTATTCCCTGCCCTGGCCTCTCTCCAGAGTATCTTGAAGTGAGAATCAATAGTCGTGGGGTCAGCGGTAGAGACTACAATCCCGTGTGCCCCTGCATCTATCGTAGGTTTTAAATGTGCCCAATTCTCTTTATCGTTGGGGTGAAACTCATTCTCGTCCCAAATAACAAGAGATGCGGTCTCTCCCACGCCTGCGTATTCGGTAGAAGGCAAAGTGTGAATACGGCTGAGCTTACTCTTAAATGATATTTGCTCTGCCCCAGCCTGCAATGTCTCCAATTGGAGATATTTCGGTAACTGACTATAAATAAACTTTGCCTTCCTTAGTAATTCAACAGCCTCACTCTCCCCTTTGGAAATCATAACCACGTTTCCACCAGTCTTGTAGCACCACCAGAGAGCTAAAGCTGCCAGAGTCCAAGAAATTCCGATTTGCTTGGACTTTAAGACGATTATCTGCTTATGCTGGAAAACTGCCTTGATAAACTCTACTAAATGAGGCCACATCTCATACTTAATTATCTGATTCGTGGTGGCGTCTAAAATCTTAACGTGCTCAAAGAACTTGAGCGGGTCTAATATATCTATCTTTTGTCCGATTTGTTCTATTACTGGGAGTTCTTCCATCAGTTCATCCCAAAATAAGCTATATATAATAACGGTCTGCCGTCTCTAGTGAAGATAATGTACATGAGCTTGAAGTACGTACTTACCCTGCATCCAATACAGTACCGTTCTAATTTTCTAACTAATTCTTGGTAAATCATTTTCTATTTCGGGGTATTAGCTTTTTAACCCACGTGTAGGGAGTAAAGTATCTCCAAGAGAAGCACTCGGCTGGGGGAATTTGCTTGAACATTCGGGCGTTGTTGTATAGAAACTTCATCAACCACCAATACCCTGTGAGAAGGTGGCGGATTAGCTTATACTGAATATACCCTAATGGGTATGAGGCATATATATAAGCATCATAACAAGGGTCAATCCCAACTCTTCTTAATCCTAAACTGTTAAGTAATAACACTGTCTCTGGAACTCGGTCATGTAGTCGTATGCTTACCTTCTCTATCCTAACCCCATTTTTATACTCGTATGGCTCAACAAATTCTACTTTTGAGCAGAACCTAACCCCTTCGTCATTTATTGCCTCAGTCGTTTCTATCATATTCTCCTTACTTTACATAAACACTATTTAGGAATTCTGGCTCAGCGTTATGTGTACGAGGTTTATCGTTCTCGTTCATCGTTGTTTTTATTGGTATGGTGTGTTGGTATCGTTGTTGTTAGATAGAAGAAGTACATTCAAGCCAATCACACGCAACAGACAAGTTAGTATCACCTAACCATACATCCTTAGAGTATGATGGGTTACTTGAGGCATTAAAGGCGTTACATATCTTTTCTAGCTTACCTCGCCATATAGGGTCTGTTAGCTTGTCTATGATGTCAGGGTAACTATCAAGCGAAAAACGACTACCATCATTCATGGCGAGGTCTTCGTTACTATTCCAAGTCATTGTTACGCCTTCCTCAACTGGTATGCCTTCTGTAACGCCTTTCTGTATTGCAATCCTTTTGAGCCTGGACTTACTCGGTGTAATACCCTCAACATCTGCCACAGCCTCACTCGCTCGGTCATACCAAGGCAAATCTTTGTTTGTAACGCTTAATTCTTCTGTAACGCCCTCTGGTCCTGTAACGCCTTTTCTCTCCCTGTAACGCCTTACCCTGTCTTTGGTAACTTCCCGTTGCTTCTCTTTGTCTTTATACATCATATCTCCTTATAATCACCCTCTAATGTATCAACTAGGGTTAAACTATCACCTTCGGGCAACAAAGCCCCTTGGGCAAGCTTAAAACGCTCAACCAGGGCATCACACTGGTCACCGGTGAGTTGTATTGTCTCTGTAACATCCATCTCTAGCTTTTGCTTAGGTTTCCCCAAGACTCTATCAATAAGATACATCCCCACATCTTTATCTATCACCTTGATTGTGTTACCACAGTGAGGACAGGCAAAAGGCTTAGTGAGCTTCTCTAGCTCAATCAGGATATCTGGGACACGAAAGGCAATCTCTCTTTCTATTTCCTCTCGGCTCTTTGCTTCTCTCCACTTAGTTTTTCTATATCCAGCTTTTGGAGTACCAGTAGGCATATTAATTCCTATTCTTTAGCATTTAAATAAAAGAGTTAAAGAGATATATAATAACTCTAATAAACAACTAAAAGCCCTCTATTACTTATTCCCCCTACCCCCCCTTAATGAACAAACTCTAGCCCGCCGTCAGGAGTCCACTTACGACACTCCACTCCTAAGTTAGCCAAGGCGGCCATTAAGCGATATTGCTTCTTAGAGAGATGTCGTTTCTGTTTTGGCTTCACCTCGACTAGCATGAGCGTGCCATTGTTAAAGCAAATAAAGTCAGCCCATCCTCTTTTAGTTACTTCCCATCCTTGAGCTATAAGCTCCTCCGCACATAGTTGTTCAGCAGCATTCTTTAGTCCCTTCGTCATATTGCACTCCTCTTTCCCCCTTTACCTTCTTTTCCTTTACTAAGTATGGTTGAGAGTGGTCTAGCAAGGCATCTTTCTTTTAGGCCACCAAGAGGACTCCCACTCGCTACCTCTTCCTCCCACTGCTTAGGTGGGCGTTCACCCTTTAAGCTTGAACTATGGTCGCATTGCCTCCCTAGCTTATCTCTATTATACCACATTTCAGCGAGTTTATCTTTTACCTCTTCTTCTAGTCACTTTACACCCACCATGGCCTCTATTAGCTCTTATACCTTTACCTGAGCCATTTCGTTTAGGTTTCATTTCTTCTTCCTCTTGGGTAGTCCTTTAGGAGATTGTCCTTTAACATACTCGCAGGCCACCTTCTTTGAGGGTAAGTCCTTGCGTGGCTTGATTCCCCCAGCGCATATCCCTTTCATTAGTTTAAATTGCTGCTTACTTTTAGCTGGCATATTGTCTCCTATTATTACTTAATAAGCACCTTAGAAGCCCAAGAGAGGGCACTAAGCATATCTTTGTGCCTCTTTATACTCAGAAGGTTTTTAACCTTGTTATTTTCTTTTTAATCCGTAGCTGAATTTTCTTATTTTATATCTAATTCTTACACGGTATAGTGTGCTAGGGGTATTGACAAAGAGAGAGAGATAGTTTATACTCGTATTAGTTCTTTAACAATAGAATAGAGTGGGTGAGAGCAGGCTTGGCATAGAGGAGTTAAGATGTCAATTACAGTTAGACAGTGGAGCCCAGAGGAGTTAGCAGCGGTTAGGGTAGGCAAGGATAAGTGGCTCACCACAGTTTTTATGAATGTCAAAACCTTTAACCTAAGTGAGATTACTCATTACCCCTATAACCTGAGAAGGACTTACCTTTGCCGGTGGAATAAAAAACCTTTAACCGCAAATGAAGTTAAGATATACGCCACAGACGAAAGGATGCTTCTTAGATTTATAGACGAGGAATACATAAGAAGACCTGACGAAATACACCAAGTAGTCACCCAATACAGACCAGTCAAAGTCTGAACCTGTAAGTCCTGACCCTCAGTGATTCTATTCAAGTGTTAAAGTACAAAATAAAAGGAGGTGAATTATAATGGGTTCTTTATGGGACGAAGATAGGATATGGGAACTTAATAATTCTATTTATTGCAAAAAGTGCGGATTCCGCCATTCCAAAACTAGACATAGGGGCAAATTACAGAGAATACTTGATTCCCTAGAACGATGGAAATGGTGGCATATTGATTTTCCCCTATGGAGAGAAACCTATTATCATTGGTAGAAAGGAGGGAAAGAAAAGTGGGAAAAACTAAGCAAGCCAATGAAGATATGACCAAACTATGGGAAGTAAAGAATGAAACTTGTAGGACTTGTCCCTTCCTACGCCTAAACGTAAAACAGGTTCGAGAATGGTGCAACCCACCCATAGGCAAATGCCCACTAGAGAACGAAGAGAAAGAAGAGGGGAAAGAAAATGCAACAATATAAAAAAGCAGTTGACTACGAAATCTCAATACAGATGCAATGGCAAAGAATACAAGAACTGTCCATTCTGCAATGATGAGCCAGAGTTTACAACACGGCAGTTCAAACTATTATGCCGAGTTTATCCACCCATATATGTTGCAGACGAATACAAGGACGATAAACATTGGACTGTCTGGAGCTTTGCTGACCTAAAAGGCGAATATCACAAGAAGGAGGTAAACTATGAACAAACCAAAGTGTCCTGAATGTGGAAGTACCTGTGCTAGATACCGCTTACAGGATAAGAACGAGAAGAATAAGAATACCTATATCTGTAATCGGTGCGGGAAAGTCTGGCCGAAGGAGGAGAAGTAGTGCACTGGTTTAAGATGGTTTTGGTAATCGTGCTCGGTCTTATAGTAATAGTAAACCTTCTAGCACTTGTGCATGAGGGCGATGCGAGTATTAACAAGAAAGGTATGGGCTATCAAATCATCGCCTTAAGCCTTTGCCTCGTTGGCATATTCGTATACCTATAAAATAAGGAGAGGCAATGATAGTAGCAACCATCATAGCAATCATTTTAACAGCGTGTATATTTTATATAAGGAGACATTGAGGAGGTAAATATGGCAATTAAAGAAATCGAAACCTGTTGTGTGGCAGACCCATACTGCATAGCCCCCGCTAACCTAGAACCTCAACGCTCTGCAAGGGGCAAGTGCTTTAGGTGTGGTCAGGCTGTGTGTTCAAGGTGTTCTGCCATACGAGATTATTCCCATTATGGTAAGGTAAGACTCTGCCATAACTGCATCGCTGAAACCTATGGGGAAAAGGTAGTTATAAACCGATTACAAAGGATGAAACCTTAATTAAGGAGACACTGAAAGGAGGGGAATATGTATACAAAAGGACAATGGAAAGTAACCACTATAGTTGAAAGCCCTAAGTACGAGTGCTTGGCAATAACTGATGATGATAACAGAACCTTAGCCAAGATTCTTGACGGAGGTTATAAAGAAAAAGTTGCCAATGCCAATCTCATAGCAGCAAGCCCTGATATGTATGAGTTTTGCCGTGAGCTATTGATGTCTCTTGATACAGGCTATGAACGATTAGGAGCGAGAAGAGAAGGAACTCTAAGACAGGCTCTAGCCAAAGCTGAAGGAAAGGAGGAATAATGCCAAACTGGAAAATACTATCTCAATACCCCTGCGGTTGCCAAGTTAGACAAGTACATATACCTCAAGGTGAACGCTACTTTATAGAGTATTGCCCTAAACACAAAGCAGCCAATGATATGTATGAGGCGTTAAAAACGCTTAGTAATTATCCTGCTGAAAGCGTTAAACAGATAGCTAATACCACCCTCGCCAAAGCTGAAGGCAAGGGGAGTTAGCAACTCCCCCCTTCATATCCCATTCTTCAAAATATGGACAATCATTGCTAAAATGGCAATCAATAGAGGCACTAATACCCAGACCACACCCTCCATCCTAGCCATCTTCTTAGCCATACTAGAGCAAGCCTTTGAGACATGCTGAAAATCGTTACTCTTCCATTCCTCAAACTTTTCTTCTGTTAGGTATTTTCTCATTGGCACATTCCTCGCAGACTGGGAAATACTCAATTATCACCATCTTACCCTGGTAGATATAATATGACTTTCGCCATTTGGGGTCTTCAGTGATTTTCCTGCATTCCCTACATTCAAATGCGTCTTTTAGGCTCCTGTTTCATTGGCTTGATTCTCCTAATTTGTAGTAATAAACAAAAACATAATCATAGTCAGTTAACCGTATTTCCTGTTTTCCACCCTCTTTAAGCCATATTCTAGTTATAGCTTGTGGTTCATTAGCTTTTGTTTCGTTATCTTTCATGTCAGCACCTTAACCGTTCCTATTGCAAATACCACAAGGGATATAAAACCTAGAACACGACCAGAGTTGTAATAGTGATGCTCTTTAGCTGTGCTTACCTGTAATTCGGAAGACATCTGACATTGCGTCTTCCACACACAGAAGCCATCACAGAAACCTTCTACAAAAGCGTGCCATTCTTCGTGAGTGCTTAGGAACTCTTTAAAGTTGATACCCTTGAACATTTTATTCCTATATACTGGCTAAGAATTTGACACACTAACCCCACTTTTTGCCTGTCTCTTTGCAATGACAGAAGCCATTACCGCAAGCATAGCACTTGTTACCAAGCCGTTCAAACTGCTTTACCGCCCCGACATAATCTTCGGAGTCCTTGAGGTCAAACTTTTCACCGCAGCAGCAACACTTAAAAAACCTCTTCTGCCCCTTCTCTCTTCTATTGATGATGTAGCGATTATCATTGTCACTATATCCACCATTTGTCTGTCGGTTAAACACTGAGGCAATTCGCTGTTTTTGAGAGTATCCCATGACAAACCTCCTTTCAAGGTCGTAGGGATACTCGGAGTCAACTCCTTTACCAGCCCACACCTCATATTTTTATTTTAAGCCCTATCGCATCCAGGCCAATAATACCGCACCGACTATCCAGACATTACCAGCTGTGATAAGCCCGAAGTGAAGGTTGAAATGTATACCGAGCGATACGAACACAATCCCGATTACCGCCATAATACCTGATGCTATTACCTTCCAGTGTTTCATTCTCCTCCTTTGCCTTTTCTGATACCTCGCTCAATGCTCCACTCACCTACATAAGCCAAGCAAAAGGTTATAAGCCATCTTGGGAAGGGATAACCAAATGCTTCAGATACCCCTGCAATAATTAAGGCGACTACGCAAAATGTCATTGAAAGAGGTCTTGCGTGCTGTTTAAACTCAGTCATATCTTATTTCCCCTTTATAGCTCCACAAATTTAGGGCATTCATAGACAGGCATAGTCATTCCATTGATTTTGCAAGCCCGATAATTCTGCTCAGCTAAGTCGCAATTCTCAGGTGTATTGGGCTTGAATAACCCGCACCGAAAACATAAGCAATGTGTTCTATGCCTTCCTTTCAATTCTTCATCTACCGCTACTTCTACTCCATGATGAATATACCTAATAATCTCACCCACTCTCACTCTCCTTTTCTAGCTTTATATTAAAATACCCCCTATAATCATAATCGCCATAGCTGCTCCTGCTCTTACCGCTCTTACCCAATGGTCTTGCCTCCAAGTTTGCCTTTTTTTGCCATCATAGCTAGGAGCATTGATATACAAAGTGTAGGAATAAATAGCATCGCTAAATATCCACATCCCTAATAAGCCTATGATATAACCCAACATCTATAATCGTAAGTGGGTTTATACCCACACCTTTACACCCTGTTCTGGCTTATCAGGGCATTGGCTCCACAATGGACTACTGGGAGTCAATAAATTTATGACTGGCGTTGATAAATCTGAAGGGCTAAATCCTCCAATCTCCGCATAGCCACCAAATTTAACATACGCATTGGTTTTAACTAGCATAATTCTTTTCTCTCTTACCACCCCTGTCATAAAGCCATGCTCTATCTCTGTACCTCTAGGGTCAGCTTCAAATCTGACGGATGGCGCAACATTAACCTCGTGGTCGTGGGACATAGCTAATATATCGGCTAATTGCCAATAAGATAACCTCTCTACTTTGACAGCTTTCGCACCCCTTGTCCTGGCTCCACCATAGCCGTGAGTAATATAAATCCAAAACACATAAGGCTTATCGGCAGTCCGATTATTGTTATCTCCAAAGCTGAGTTTATAAAGCATACCCTCTGGTCGGTAGGGAACCTCTAATTTCTCAGCGATATAGTCAGATATATCTGTACCAGAATCACGCCAGATTCGATGTTCGTGATTCCCAGTAGTCATACCGAGAATCTTGTCTTTGATTGGAAGTAGCCATTTGACAACCTGTTTCTTCTGGTCGTCAGGACTTCCTACTTGGTGGTAAATATCGCCCACCGATGTCCTAATCGCAGATTCACATAAATCGCCATTAAGCATCACAACACAATCTTCTGTATTAGCACACCAATCTACTGTACGAAGAAAATGCTTTTCCGAACAATAGGGATTCCCTAAGTGTAAATCTGACAGGATGATTAACCTTAGCTGTGTAAGGTTTCTTGCCAGTACCTTGCCATACCACTTAAATGCTTGCATTAGCTTTTAACATAACGCTTTAATCGGGGTATTGCATAGTGAATAATCAAGTGGACTGCCTCACAGCATAATATACAAATAGCTATCTCTCGCCAGTCAATCATTACTTAAGTCCTCTGAATAGTTTAAGAAACTTAATAAATTTCACATACGTGGGACACATTTTCATCCAAAATAACCCAGCCTCATAAGTGCCAGACTTTATCTTGTGGCAATATGCCTTAATCATCATTCCTCTCTATGCAATACTCGTCTATTATAGTTTGAGCATCATCGTATAAGTCCTCTAGTAAAGTTGGCAATAACCGGTGGGCTTCGGGATTATCGCAAGCTAGCATATAAATATCACACCGGTTTCGGATAGCACGAACTAATTCTGTTAATTCTAACAATCCTGTGTCCATTGGCGGTTCACCCGTAAATGTTCTCCACTCAGGAGGATAATCATACATCATGCGAACTCCTTATAAAGAGCGAGGGGCGTTCCCCCACTGAGCGCAGAGGATAAGCCCCTCATTGAAACAGCCTTCTTGCGAAGGGCTGTCGACCTAGAGCTACTCACTCTAGGGGGGATAAGCAAACCTCGCCAATTCTTAAAGGGAATGGCGAGGAAGATTCGGTGCTGGCTCGGCATCCTGTTCCTAGAAAACTCCCCTACTAGTGCCGATATTAAGGACACCAACACAGCAAAAGCCACCCTATATGAATTTCCCCTCTTGTTGTAAAAACCCATAATTGTGCCGCCTTAGTTGTGCTGTGCGTCTAGGTTGAGGGAATACAGCAAAATCCCAAACATCATCCTTGATATGGTGGAATTGCCATAGGTGAACAGAACCACAATCGCAACAAGCCTCCATTAAAGAACCTTTTGCTAAATCAACCCTGAAGGCTTCACCAAACTTTAGTTTCTTGTATCGGCTCATTACTCAGCTTTATAAATCTCTAGGGTGCGATTGTCGGCGGTATAGTAATAATATCTTCCCCCCTTAAAATCAGTAGAGTATATACGCCTTGGGAGCATATCTGGAAGATTAATATCCATCCCACCACTTTTGACCTTCACTACCTTCTTATCCTCTTTAATTACTAGGCTATCTAGTTCTAAATATCCCACTTTATCCTCCCTATTTAACATAATTGTTATTTCCAATTTTGGATTTAGAGGTGAGGAATCGCGGTTAGCATGGTGAGAACCACTTTACTGAAATCCATGAGGGCATCATACATCTCGTCCTCGGTTACAGCCGCTGTTATTCGACCATTGTCAAAATCGAGTTTCAATCCGTAAGCCTTCTCTAGGTTTCGAAGGAGTTTGAAAGCAGGTGTATCCTGAGTATGTTGGCCGAGAGTAAAAAGATTTCCTGCGATGGCACCTACATCATTAAGTACAATTAAGTCACCGCTATGGTAAACAGCTATTCGGATTGGGTCTCCATCCGCATCCCGAAAAGGTATTTGAAGCAAACATCCATTATCTCTAGTTGGGCGAGCTGTCACACCATCCCCTAGGAATTTTTGTAATCGTTCCTTCAATTCTTCACATTGGTCATTCATATTTACACCTCTAGTAGAGTAGGGCTGGTGTGCTTACTCACGCCATTTAACCTTGAGCGTGCTAGACTCGCCCACCAGTGTTGCACCCTACCTTTTCAATTGAGAAACCCAAGAGCAAAAAGGGTCAGCATTGTTATTCCAGTGGCGATGACAGCTACACCCACTCCAAATGAAATCTTATCCCCTCTAGTCATATACTTTATGTGCCAAAACATACTCTATACTCCTCCTGCACTTGGCAGGCGAGCTACAAAGCTCCCAGCGATAGTTTCCCGCATCTCTACGGATGCTGCCAGTTTGAACTGACCAATCGTTACCCAGGAGCTTTTAAGGCATAACGATATACCCGTTGTCAATTTTATCACATTCACAGAATTACGCAACTTTTTTAGCATTTTTCTGCGTTATCCCCTGAATTGTCCGCTCACTGAGACCAAATAATTCCGCTAATTCTATCGTAGTTTTCCCTTCGGTTGACAAATTCCTAATCTCAGCGTTTCGTTCAGCTTTAGCTCTTTTTATGTTAGGTTTGTCTCGCCTAGCTTCAAACTCATAGACGCAGGGTAGAGGCCAGCGAGGACAGTTAAGGCATATCTCTTTATCCTCTTCAGTGTCGTGTTCAGGTTTTCCTTTAATAAACGGACAGTCCATTTTTAGCTATGAAAGGTGTTTTCCTTAATCTCGTAGCCAGAATTCCTTAAAACACCAATGGGTGTTTTCCTAAATCTTGGAGTTTCGTGCCACCCATTCGAAATCCATTCGCTATATGTGATTCTCTTCCTTTTTCCTGAAATATATACCATCGCTCGTTTAATACGTTTCCTAACTCTTTCATAAGGGACATTAAACATCCTGGCAATGCGTTCATCTTCATACTCGTTATAATAACGGGCCAAGCATAAATACCCATCCTTGCCAACACTTTCCAACCTCATTTCTAGCTCAACTTTAACCAAGCTAATCATCTCAAAGGCTGCGTGATGGCTTACACCAGCGCGGCTCATTACATCATCCTGAATAGAGAACGGCCATTGTCCGACTTTTATAAAATTCCAATGCCCTGGCTTTAATAGCCACCTGATTTGCCACTGGCTATAATTTATCTGCCAGGGATAAGGATAATAGTCGTCAGTCATAGCAATTCCATAACTTCTTGAGAACACCGCCGAGCTGCTATCTCGCAGTATTTCTCTTCTATTTCGATACCGATACATCGGCGATTTTCCTTTTTGGCAGCAATTAATGTTGAACCAGTTCCCATAAAAGAATCTAGCCCTAGTTCTGCATTTGTTGCCCTCCAGATAATTTGCAGAAGTTCAACTGGTTTTTCTGTTGGGTGATTGCCATTAGATATTCGCTTACATTGCAAGACATTGCCTATATCATGTCGAATAAGCGGCTTTGCTGTGCCATTACTAGCGAACACCAATAACTCATGCTGACTTCTATAATTCCCACCCAACGCATACACACCTTTATCCCAAATAAGCAAATTGTTTATGAACAAACCTGCAGACTCAATACTCATAGTGAGCAAGGGGTATTGTCGCCAATCAATAAATGTGTAGATATGTGCTCCGTTAGTCATGAGGTTTTTAACTGCTCTATAAAACCAATTCATAAAGACTGATAACCCAAAAGATGAATATGATGTATCCCAAATTATTCCCGCTCTTTCAGGATTCCATCGTTCACCACGCTTAGGAATATTACTAGCTGTTCGATTAGTTGCCTGTCTAGTTCCGCTACTATAAGGCGGGTCAGTCAGCACCAAATCCACCTTAATATCAAGCTGTGGCAATATCTCCCGGCAATCCCCATGATAGATTGTTACCCACTTATCTTGATAATAAGGCTTCATTCTCTCCTTGTAGGATTCGGCTTTTCCCGCATCAATTTATCAATCTTCCCCAAGCTCTCGATTTGAATAGTTTTACCTTTCTTGGGTGGTATCCACTTCTTGCCCATAAATTGCTGACAGATTTTCTCCCACTCGCTCTTATCAGTTAATAACTGCGGAAATTTTGCCATTGTTAAACTCTCGTTTAATAGATTTTCTCCTTATTAAACTCTCCCGTAATGCACAAATACCACGCCTTCAAGCCCCCCTTCTATTGCCTTTATTTTATGTTCTTCACCATAAAAAATATCACCATACTTACCAAATAGATTTATTGGTGTATCACCGGTAAGGGCAAGTGGTTCAATCTGCCTCATTGCTGGAATAATTACCTTTGAGATAATAGTGTCATATTTGGTAAAAACCTTTGTTATAGTTTCCGAAGTATCCATTATACCTCCTTGTTAGGCATCCATAATAAAAGTATTGCTCCGACTATCCAAACAGTTCCCTTTATCTCATACATCTCAATCCCAAGATGTTGCCCACAATATAATATAAGAAATGCCCCAAATCCCCACATCATTATAAACACTATAATTTTAGCTATTTTCATTCATGCCTCCTGCTCAAGCTCCTTAATCTTCTGCTTCAAGTAAATCTCTATCAATGTATAATCAATCGGCGATTGCTTTGTGGTCATTTCTGCTAGAACATAAACTTGCTCCCATTCCCAATAGCCAAGTAATTTCTGGGCAAATTCCTTCTTGGCATCTATGTGGCTATCAAGATACATATGACAGCCTCCACAACCCCCTGCCGAATTACGTTCGTCCCAGCGAACTGTGTGCTTCCTTCGGCTGTGGAAGTGCATCGCTTGCAGTTCTTTATAACTTGCTTTCTGGGCATGGCAACGCTCACAGCCACCAACTCGCTTCATAGCCCGTTTCCTGATAAACTCGCTGAATAGAACATCCAATCTGTCTACCATCTTCTGCTTGTCTGTCTTTTTATGCTTGGGTTTCTTAATCATAGTGAAATACCTTTCCAGGATTCTGCGTTATTAGGCAACCTTAAAGCCCCACATTTAGGACAAACTGTAAGCTGAATTAACCCGCAAGGTGGGTAAAAAGTAGGCTCTTCAAAATTAACACACATATTGATATAGAATCCGCTGTTCTTCTCCCACTTATGATTGCAGCCTTCCATTTCATTCTTAATTTCTATTTTCATACTAACTCCATATCAGCTTTCTAATGCCTTTTTAACCTTGTCTAGCTAGGCTTGGGCTATTCTATGTCTCCTAACTTTAGTAAGTTCATCATTGGCATAACAACCCCTGAATTCCTTTGGCTCATATCGCCTCGCCTCTTGGTTTATCCTGTCAATTTCTTCATGGGTCGGCTTTATTTCAGCTATCTCCTCATCCATCAGTAGTTCCTTCTCTATCTCCTCTCTTATTACATCAAGGGTATAACCAGCCCATATATGCCCTGTTCCCTTTTTGCCAGCAGCCTTAAAGTTATTAAATAGGTTCGCTATCTTCTCTGTCATTTAATCCTCCTTTATACCCCAAGATTTAAGCTTGGATTTACCCCGATTAATTGTATCTAAAAGTGCTACGAAAAGTTGCCACTCAGCAGACACATAATGTGGGGCACTTGTATACTTTTCAACAATGCGACCCTCATTATCTATATAAGATTTTACAAAATCCAGCACTTCCTCCGTTCCTGCCTTTTCGCCCTCTTGATGACCTTCTAAGTATGAGATAGAGTTATGCCCACCACTGGCTTCTTCTTGCATCCCTGCCTTGAAGCCTTGCTCATAACCAATCTTATAGCCTTGTCCACCAACTGCTTCAATTCCATCTTGCCATGCCTCGCAAGCCTGTATCCCTATACACTCAGACACGAATGGTTGTGGGGCATCCCCATGTGAACATTTGCCATCCTTTAGATAGAACTTACATTCTTTAGCTTCCATTCTTAATCCCTCCTTAATACTCCGTTGGCTGGATATTAGTGAATTGGCATCCCTGCACGAGGCGAAAGCTCCAAGCCAAGCCATTCGGGTTCTTTGTAGAATCTACCCAGTTTTTCGCCTTCACAACCTTCAGTAAACCACTATCCATCGCAAGATATAGGCGTGGTTTCTCTAATGACATTTCCGCACCACGCCCTAATTCAGCTCCTCGCTTCTTCTGAAGGCATATAAGTGCTATCCCCTTATTGAGTTTCTCCCATATCGCTTTAATCTCGCCTGCTACAAGATAGAAGTTATCAGTAATTTCCAGATAGTCAATGACATTTATCCCATTGGGTCTAATAACATCCTCGAAAGCTGATGACCTTTCCCTAGCCTCAAATGTCCACTCATCAGGACTAACTGAGTTAAACTTACTTAACCTAATCTTTAGTTCCAATGCTCCCATCTCACTGGTGAAGTAGCTAATTGTATGGTCTTTCATATTATTCCTGATAAAGTTAAAGCAGAACGCAGTCTTACCAGCGTCAGGTGCTCCAGCAATTACAATTACATTCTTAGGTAAAATTCTCACAAGTTCGTGTAGATTAAACGGCCAGATTAAATCAAGGGCTTCACTTTCATCTGCCTCTTTCCATTCTATCTCTGGTGCATCGTCTTGAACTAACCGATAAACGCCCTCTTTGTCAGTTGCCTTGCAAATAACGCCTCCACTTTTAAGAAGGCTTATTACCACCCTCCTTGTATTTCGTTCTTCGTCAGTCTTGACACCAATCTCCCTATCAAGCTGATTATAGGTAAACCATCCGTCTGTATGCCTCACCCAGTCCTTTATCCTTGCCGAGAGCTTATCTTGCTTTATGTCCATAATTTAATGCTCTTTAATGCCTTTTAATGCTTCGCTCATAAACCCTTAATGCAAGCTAACGCTTTTTAACTATCCTTTAATGCCCTCAAAGCTATACCTTAATGCTCTTAATGCTGTGGCGTTTAGCATTTTACTTTCTCTAAAGAGTTAGTACTTCCCCTCCCCTCAATATCTAATAAGATATACATATCTACTTTTACCTTGGTTTATATCCCTTGCTAGTAACTAAGCCCTCTAGGTCTAAGAACTTCTTTTTAAGGTTTAACATCTCTCCTCGGAGCTGGCTCACAATATTCCATTGCCTCTTTTCCCAGAGTTCTTCCGGTTGCACCACGACTTCAGTCGGTTCATACACAAGCATATTCATTGAAAACTCTTCCATCCGGACATCCATCATCCCTTCAGTTGCATACTGGGGATTATTTCTAACCTCGTTATAATGATGCCTTTCGAGTTCTGCATGTGTCTTTTCAGCCATTTACTCCTCTATCATCCCATTGGTTCATAAATCTACGGCATCTCTTGTCTTAAAATATAATCCGAACATATTTGCCCCTGGGCTTTTGTATGGGCGATATAAAGAGGTTTCAGATTATCCTTCAAGAACACAGGAATTCCCGCCTTATCCGCAGCCTCGACTATCTCCCTCACCCACTCAATTTCAGGTGGCTTATATGGCTTTGTTTGAGCGCCGATGATGAGCCAGGAAATACCAACCTTCTGAAGAAGGCTAGTCAGTTCAATCGTGGGTATCTCCATTAGCAGAGGTTCGAGGGATAAAAACTTAACCGTAGCCTCTACCCCCTGCAAGTGATATAAAGCAGCCGTGCAGTAAATATCCCTTGTAACTGTCACCCCGACCCAGCAATTCTCCGGGAAGGGTGAGAACTTGACTGCATATTCTGGATGCTTGGTGAGAAGGTAGAAGCGGTCATAGCCGTCATTGAGGTCTATCGTGTTCAAGACAGCCGTTGTCCACATTTCAGGTATGCCTATACCGAAGAGGTCGCCCATATCACAGACAAATATACCTCTCTGCTTTGGTGCTTGCTTTATATCGTGTATGAAGCGATTTCTAGCGTCAAGTTCTGAAAGCCTCTCTTCCCAAAAGCGGGGATAGAAGGGGGAATCATAGCGACTATCAATCTCGCCATCAGGGAATTTATGTAACCACCAATCCCCTGCCAACGGAGCCACATTCCTATTCGCCAGATATAAAGGTTTCAACCACCCATACGCTAGTTTCCTTGCATAGCAATACTCACAGCCATTTAGACAGCCGGTGATGGGATTCCATGTCCAACCGAGTGTCCCATCGGGATTTCTTACCCATCCTGTTGCTGAACTTGCTCTATTCATATTAAGCCTCCTAACTCCTATAAATCATCTTCTGCTAAACCTGTTTTCTCTCTATCCATAAGTGTAGTGCAATTTTGCAAGGTAGACATAGATAACAATCCTCTTCTGCTATTGCCTCTCTTAGCGGCTCTCCATTGTAAACTTGCAGGGTGTATTGGGCTTCGCCCTCGCAGCGGATACAGATTTTATCAACTAGTCCTTTTCTCATAGCTTTACCTCCTTATCATTTCCCCTATTGATTAGCTTCAAAGAACGCCCGTGCGAATCCTGGAGGCGTTATACTTCGTAGCGTCTTAGTTCTTTCACTTCTTCCCCCATAATTGAGATGAATTTTGCTACCTTGCGTTGGTTCTACAAGGGTCTTTTCTGGTATAATAAACTCCCCCCACAGGCAGGTTTTTTTCGTGTAGGGGTCGCCGTAATCGCAAGGGTCAAATGTCATTTTATAAGCCCCAAGGTAATCCTGTAGCCAGCCAACAGGATTTTCCAAACACCAGAACATAGGCTTAGTGGCATATACAAAGCGAATACAGGCATCCACTATAGATAAACCCTCTAATACTTCGCTCACAGGTCGGAGGGCACGCCACTTAGCTCCACTTCCAGCAAATACCGTACAGGGTGGAGCTGCCAAAACTCCATATATGGATTCGCTTGGTTTTAATAAAAGGCGTATATCAAAGCCATTTTTCAAATCGAAACACTGCACTGTATACCCAGCTTTCTCATATGGCTTTACCCATTCCTCTGAGTAATCACAGAGGCTGCATATTACCTTATCGCTGTTTCTCACCTTATCATTTCCTGCTTGAAGGTATAAGCAAAGTCCCAAGGGTTCGCATCTTCTTCAAGGTGATTTATCTTTATAAATGCTTCCAGGAATTCCTCAACTGAAGTAAAGCCCTTCGCAATGGCATCTCCAAGCGTAATTATTCGCAATCTCCCTGCCCTCACATTTGTTATCGTGAGAAAGTAGCGGGCCATCCATCCCCACATAAATAGTGGTGAACGCTTATACCATCCTTCCCCACGATAAGAATTAGGCTTAACATCATCGGGCAGATTATCAGAATAGCGGAAATCCTCGCCACCAATATAGTCTGTTTGCAAGCTAGGTGCGTGCTTAAATCGCCACTTCTGGTTGCCTGATTTTGTGAACCCATCCCGAACCCACCAGCCATAGCGATAGTGTGCCTCTTTAATACAGACAGTCTCGCCTACTTGGTAGCGAGGCTTAATTATTAGCTTTCCGGTGCCGGCAGGTTTTTTATAAAATACAAAGGCTTTATAACCGTTATCCCACCCCCCTAGTATCCAATTATCAGGCTCTCGATTTATTCCTTTGAGAGCAGCTTCGGCTCTTCTAGTATTCGTTTTCCTGCCTTCAATGATAGCCTGTATCATATCGGGCTTAAATAAGATTCCTTTCACGATTCCCCCTCTATTACTTTATAAATTGCCCAGAATAGAGCCAGAGCAGGGTCTTCTGAAATAGTCCAACAATGATGTTTATGCTCCCCGCTTTCTCGCCATAGCATAACTTCTGCCATGTAATCTCTATGTCCACTCACAGGCGACCACCTTATAATCACTTCGTCATTTATACCTAGCTTCGGCACAGCATACTTAAAGAGATTGTTGAGGTCTATGTCTGGCAAGTTTTTACGAACATCCGCAACTCCCAAGGAGTTAAAAGGGTAACGCCATCCCAAGTTGCCTTCGTGCCTAAAATGCACTGGCAAATCCTCAAGGGTCTGCTTCTTAAATCCATACCCTTCCCAAAACCTCTTTATTTCATTCTCAGTTGGTTTGTTCATATTCACTTCCTTGAGGGTTTTCCATTCCCTTGTCGTATCGCTTAGTTTGTGCGCAGCCCTATTTAAGAAGTCGCCAAATCTATCCTTAGAGTTACTATCGCCCTCATTCCACGCCTCTTGAATTAAATCTTTAATCAGTTGCTTTTCCATTTACATACCTCACATTCTTTCAGTAATATCTATTCTTGGCAGGGCTGGAGAGTGTTACCCCTCCAATCCTGCCAGCCTGAGCCTACTATCTAACTAACTACTAATAATACTCAGGCTTTGTGCTGGCTGGTCTGGCTCCCCATTTATTCATAGCTGCCCTATGACACCAGCACACCCCCTGCATTTGGCTTGAACCTACTACGCTACTCGCTCTGCCTTTCACGACCTCAGTCCAAGCCTCGCCGGGGATATTCCCAGCCAGTAGCCACTTTCTAGATTGCTACTATCTCTCCTTGCCCTGTCGCTTAGTGCAGTTCCTGAAGCTGGGGAGTTATGTTGTTCCCGAAGGATAGCATTCGTTCTCCATTTATCCCTGTTCCCCTTGCAAGGCACTTCAGGCTTAGATAGGTTTTCTGCTAGGCTATAGTGCTCTTCAGTATGCATCCCTTCGCACTTTCGTTATTCTTTTGGCTCTAGCAACTCCCTATCGGTGGCTAGGAATCTCTATTCGATTGTTAAAGTGCTACTTGACATCACAATGTTCTGTGGTAGTGGGGGAGTGAACCCCCACCACCTATATCAAAGGAAGGAGAAAAGTGAAAACGGTTAGTTGTCATTTGGTCTCGCTTTGAACATTATGTAGCTGCTGCTCTAATTCATCGGCAAGTTCTCTACTTAGGCAAAGAGACACATAATTAGGCTCGATGTTATACCAAAAGCTATTATGTGTATAAGGGAATCTTATCCAAATGTTCCTCCCGTCTTTTGTTACTGAAACTTGCTCATTCGGTGTTGCCATCATTTCTCCTCCTCTATTAACATTTTCTTTAGTCCATCATATAACGCACGGGTAGACCTTAATACTCGGTCTGTATCTGTCTTTCCTTCAGGAACATAATGGTGTTTCTCTAGTTCAATAGCACCTTTAAAAGCTACTGCTTGCAGAATTGCGTCATCGTTCTTAGTAGGCTTCCAAGATGGTTTAGCGGTAAACTTAGTTCCCTCAGTAGACCCACTCGCCTGAGTAGAAGTTCCCCTTCTCTTGTAATACCATCTCCCTTTCTCAGGCTTTACCAATTCTATTTCAAATGGTAATATATCCCCTTCTTTATAAGTCGGCTCCTCTCTTACAGTAAGAGTAACCTTCTTGTCCTGAAGTGATATTACCCAGAGTGAACCGTCAGTACCCACCGTTTGTTCAATATTAGATACTTTATATTCTTGTGGCATTTAATCCCCCTTTTGAATTAGGTCTACATACACGGCAGAATAACCATGACTGGTTCTCATCCCTATCTGCCAATCATCGCTATAGCTAATTTTTTTAATAGAGATGACTTCTCCCTTTAAGTAAGCCCGAAGGCGATAGGCGGTTAATGCCTCTCCGCACATTTCATACAAATTCACATATCCCTCTTGCAACCCTATCTCGGCAAGTATCTTCATTCTTCCTTCTCCTCTGGGAATACCTTATCAAAATTAGCAGCCAACTTATTCGTCTCATGCACAGCCTTGCTACACTCCTCTGGGTAAACATCTTCATAGATACACTCATCCACAACATCATTTACCTTACGGTAGATACAATCAATACATTCTTGTGCTGTCGCTGTCCCATTCATCGGGCAAGAGGTTATTCCTTCTGTGTCAAAGGTAAGTTTAGTCACTTTGTCTCTCTCCTAATTCCAACTTACAAATGCGGTCTTCAATGTCTAGTAACCATTTCTGTAAGTCATCAATAGTTAAGTTCTTGGCATTAACCATCCATGAATTTTTTGCTGACACAGTTTTGGGTTCAGGGTTTAATTTCATTTCTCCCCCTTGAGCCAGTTTTCTATATCTTCGGATGTAGGATAACTTAACATCTTTTGGCAATTTGGACACTCCACATCACAGAGGTCTAAGATAAACAACTCAAGCCAATCTACGAGATTTTTTATTAAAGGGTCTTGTTCCATTTCTCCCTCCTTTACTGGCTCATAGCTTTAATAATCTTCAATTTCCTCTGCCCACAGCGTTGCACCATTTGTAAGATGCAAATACCAACTTTTCCCTATAGCCTCAATCCACTCTAGAGTTTTAACCAACCCCATAAATTTTTCCTCGTTTTCATTAATGGCATAAACCATAACACAACTGCTACTCGTAATTTTGGCTACTCTTCTTATCATTTTGCCTCCAATAACTCAGGATTTTCGTAGATGTTGCCGATGATCTCTAACTTATTAAGCAGAAAGTGTCCAATAGTTTCCATTGATATAACATGACCTATATCCCTTCCTATGAATGAACCATGGTAGAACTCTACTACTCTCAAAATAGGTTCATTTAGCCAGTCATACCAAAACATATCCCCCTCATATATCTCCTTGCCATCCTTGTCCTTGAGCCCTGTGTAAAACAGTGCAGTCAATCGGTAGCTTCTATTTTCTAAAATCCCGCCATCATCTGTTTCATCTGTGCAGACGCTACCAACTTGGGTTACGCAAGCCCTTAAGCCTTCTTCTGGATACCACATCTTGCGAGCAATATCATCCCAAACTCTGAATCTAATCTCCCTCATTTATCTCTCCCAAGGTAGATATTTATCAACAACCTGATGTATCCTCTGCTTAGATAAACCGTATAAGCCGCCGATTGTTTGATAAGTAAACCCCATCTCTTTTAGTTGAAACATAACTCCCTGTCTGACTATACGGTAAGTGCGACACCGTTCTCTTAATCGTGATATAACTTCTTGATGATTGTTCATTGTATCTCCCATTCCTGAAGTTTAATCTGCCATTGAAATTGGAATATCTTATTAAAGTTATCGCTCCTAAGTTCTGGCAGTTCGGGCAAGTTTATGTAGTAATTTATCCACTCTACCACCTTTCTTATCCCTTGTTGCTCTCCCAAAGAGAAGGAGATTTTAGCTTGTTCTTTTATCTTCTTTTGGTCAGCAACCATTTGAGCTTTTGAAACCTCATTGGCAGGATAAGCAGTTCTAACCTCAGTTAGTTGTTTTAGCTCCAGCACAGTATCTTTTACTGGCATCCTTACCCTCCGTCAAGCCTTTTAAGTATTTTATATTACCCTTTAATCTCTGTCAATAGCCTGATTAAAGCTATTTTGTGCGTAAAGTCATCTCTAAAATTTCCTTTTGAGCAATAAAAAAGTCCCCAGCGAATTAACGCTGGGCAAAAAATACTGCGATGGCAGTAAATAAAACAACGGGGTAAACTCAAAAGGTTGAGCATGTTATCAAAATATTGAGCGAAAGGATGAGGTCACAGAATTTAACCTCAAGTCTTATAGGTAAGGTTATTAAAAACAGGGGTTAAAATTGTCTTTTAGTATAAAGAGGCATACCAATACCATTAAGAGGCACTGGCGGGCTTCTCAGGACACACTGGGGCGGAATTCCTAATATCTCTTTAACCAGTCCAAGTCTTTTCTTTATCTGCCAATATTAAACTGCTACTCCTTTTACATGAGATATGCTTGCTACAGCTATTCCCTTTTTATGAGATATAGAAGCAGCAGCTATTCCTTTTACATGAGAAATGTTTGTCCACCCTACCTCCTGCAAGTCCAGAAGCTCTATATAGCCAGTTGCAGTATGCCCAGTACTGCTTGCATCATCATAGCTTGAAGCACCATAGACATAGCGAAAATCCTTTTTGCTAGTATGGAGAGCTACAGTCAGAGTATCAACTTGACTTCCACCATCATCCCAATAATCACCCGTACAGATATAGGCATACAGCGTGCCGTAAGTCCCTACACTCTCATCTCTTTCTAATTCATTATAGTAAATCGTGCTAAGAGAGAAACCACTATAGCTATCGTTGTATGCTGTTCCACTATCGTATTCCATAAGGAATAGTTGGTAAGCACTGCTATCATAGTAATGAACATATCCAAGTAAGCTACCACTTGCCTGATATATGTCATATACATCACCTACGCTATTTGCTAGAAGCCATACATAGGCACGGGGATAATTAGCCATTGCACTAAATAGACTCTTACATAAGTGCTCAAAGTCCCCATCAAAGTGGTTTACACCTTTATCTTTATAGACATAATATGTATCACTTTTATTTTCAACAGCGGTAAATGTTATGCGGTCTGCCGTCTTGGTAACATCGCTACCTTCATCCACTTCGGTATAAGTGGTGAAGTCCTCAGTTGGGTCAGTGCCTAGAGTTTCAGGCATATCATCCAAATTCAATGCCTTGAGTCCATCTAGCAAGGAAGATGTAGCTTTAGTTGTTTTTACCCTCTCCTGCATCCTATCGCCAAAAAGAGTTTGATAAATAGCGTTCTGCTCTCTTAGTTCAAGTTTGCCAACTGCCTTCCATTGCTCAGGTGTATAGTTAGCCCACCTGATATTCTCTTTGAGGCGATTCTGTTCGGCTAAAAGTTGTTTTAATCTTGCTTTCGATTCGTGGGCATAGGTTCTAAACTTGCCAGTTTTGAGGTATTTGCTAGAATTACCTCTAGCTACCTTCACTACTTTGTTGTGCTCAAGACGCATCTGCTCAATAAGAGAGTAACAATCAAACAGTTTCTCCTTGTCGGTTTTTGTGTTAGCTGGGTATATTATTGCTTCAGCCATTTATCTCCTTATGTTAATGTAATCCAGTCGTTCTCAGGATTGAAGAATAAATCTTCAGCGGTATTTCCATAGCCAACTATCCTGACTATATCTGTAGAGCCAGAAGGTGCAGCTACTTGAACATCCCCTAGTGTAGTCCCTAGATAGACAGGAGCACCTACTGTTAAAGCAGGGAGCGTTGCCGACCTTATCTTGCCGTATAATAGCATTGTCGTAGCACTTGCGTCACCAGCAGCAGTTTGGACACACATCCCTAGCTTGAAGTTGTGCCCAGTAGCACCATTATCAGAACCCGCCAATTCCCATCTAGTATCCGCCGTTTGGAGATAGCATATATCCCCGATAGCCAATGCTGCCCCTGCCGTACCCTTCTCTGCTATACCACAATACTTAGCGTCACCACTAAGGGTTTGGTCTAGTAGGATGGGCATATCTTCTATAAGCTGGACTCCACCAGTAGCACTTAGGTTTATTAGCCCACCTGATGTAATAGTCATGTCCGTATCATCGCTTTCAATCTTCTCTCCGCCATCACCAAAATGCAAGCCGATATTAACAGGGATATTAACATCGCCCGCCGCAGCAGGAGTTAAACTAATATCCCCTGCTCCTGTTGTGATAGTCAGGGCTGCGTCATTGGTGACTGTGTCGGCAGTTAGAACTAGACCATCAATAGTAAAATCAAGAGTTGCATCAATGTTAGTTCCTATAAAAGGCTTCGTGGCTTGTATCGAGGTTGAGTCGTTGAACTTTAGCATATCTGTGTCAGTGGATGGGCCGATATGAAGGTCATCATCCACAGGTGCAATATCAAAACTTACAATAGTAGTATCTGAGTCGCCCTCTACATGAAGTTGAATCTTCCCACCAGCATCAATGTCCGCATTGAGAACTAATATACCCTCGTCAGTATCAACCGTGCCGATAGTTAGGGTTTGCCCAGCAAATGTAAGGTCGCCATCTCCCTCTATAGTGCCATCACCTGTCCAAACACCAACCTGGTCATTAGCAGGAGTACCCACCTTTGTTACATCGCCAGTACCCGCTGCTCCCCAAGAAATATCTGTGCCGTCTGTGGTTAGCACTTGGCCGTTACTACCAACGATCAACTCATCCCATTTTGGAGTAGCATTGCCATAGATAATAGAACCTCTGGTTACAGCATCGGCAACAGAATCGTTATGCACTGAGCCATCAAGGATAGCATGAGCACCACCAGCAACGCCTAGCTGGGCATCAGTACCAGCATCATTAGTGAACCATAGCTCATTCGGAGTAGCGGTTTTTGTCCAAACCTGCCCCTTGCCTGCAACATCGGCTTCAGCAGATGCCTGCTCAGTTAGGAATACAACACCACCGTTTGTTATATCCTGTCCGTTCATATCAAAGGCGGATGTAGCTTCTGCGCTCAGGTCGCTCAAGGTTTCAGCGTAAGACCTCCCCTCGATTGTATCGGCATCAGTAAACTTTGCAAAGTCATTATCTACAGGTGTTCCGCTTGTATCAATCCTTCCTTTTCCATACGCAAGGGAAGTCCATGCTGTAGAGCCATCGCCGAATTTGAATTTACCAGTATCGCTCTCAATTCCCTGTTCACCAGCTAATAAAGTAAAGTCATTCGATGTCCAATTAGCTGCTGTATCGTATCTTTGTTGAATTCTTGCATTAGCCATTTAGCCTCCTATGTGCTATCTCCGCAGTTATAAATTATTAAAGCACCATTACTTAAATCCTCAGTAGAATCCCCACAATCAAGAATAAAAGAACCCGTTGAATACCAATCATCAGTAACAGTAAACCCCCTATTATCGTTTTTAACTACGGTAGAGGTTCCACTGTCATTAAAAGCTCCAGTGCCGAAACCATCATCATAACAATCATTGCCAGTTACTAAATTGCCATCACAGTTGGCGTTGGCTATGTTAATTCCATATTGCGGTTTGTTAGTTTCGCCACCCGCTCGACAGACATTACCTTGAATATTGCAATAATTCGTGTCAGCATCTATGGCAATGTCTTCATAGGTATTGGTGGCGTGCTGTGAATTCTCAGTAAGAAGATTGTCTGAGATAATGCAATGGTTACTTCCCTCTACAATTATACCGTCATATCCATTTCCCTGGCATTGATTATCAGTAATCATGCTCTCATCACAATAAGCAACAAAGATTCCCCAATCTTCATTTCCCTGAACTATATTTCCTGTGACACTAGCTCCGTCAGAATAAGTTATATTGATTCCTACATCGGCATTACCCTGAATAATGTTTTTAGATATTACACTATCGTTACTTTCGATTGTGTAAATTCCATCACCAGAATTTCCCTGAACGATGTTCTCGGAGATTATATTCCTGATGCTAGTATCCCTAGTGTAAATACCAAAAGCATCATTCCCCGTAGTAGTGTTTCCAATTAGTTTATTAAAGTCACAATTTGAGAGACGTATCCCAGAATTTCCATTATCAATACTCCAAACATTTCTTATCTCGCTTTTGTCTACATAAGTCCAGAGGATGCCTTCATCATTTGTCGCACCTCCAGCATCTCCATCAATACAGAAGTCAGCAAGAGTAATTCCAACTTTCTCTGAACCAGAACTGCCTGTCGCTGTGATTATATCCAAATTAGCAGTTGTGGTTGTGAGAATAGTGTTTCTACCGCAGCCTTGTAGTGTTTGGTAACTATCAAGAGCAAGACTGGCTTCTACATTAAAAGTGCCTGGTGAAAGAAGCACTTTGCCCCCAGTAGCAGGAAGAGCATCTATGGCTGCTAGAATCTGTACATCATCATCGGTGGCATCGCAAGTATAATCAGCCTGTGCCTTAAAATGAGTGGGTGCGTCATTGGCTGCTACTACATAATTAGCAGGTCTAACTATTACTGTTCCTTCAATAGAAATCTTACTAGCACTCTCTCTTGCTATTGTAGTATCTGTAGCGTGTCCTAATTCTATTGCGGTAAACTGAGGGGTATCTTCAGAACCTAATCCTAAATTGCTTCTTGCGTTATAAACATCGGATGAGCCTGTTCCACCTTCAGAGATTCCCGCAACACGAGAGTCTAATCGCACCCAGCTATCGGCTGATGCTGTGCCACCCCAATTAACTTCAAAGGCTACATTTACATCATTGGGTAATTCTGTGAATGTAGCTTGCCCGCTTGAGTCTAATGTTTCTGTTTCAACAACTGCCCCAGTATCACTTCTAATTGCCCTAGCCCTCGCACCTTTGGGGATTCTTCCCTTTGAATCACGGACAGGAGATAAGGTAATAGTGCGTGTTTCATCACCCTCATCAATGCCAGTCCATCTAAAATAAGGATACCCACTATTAAGAGCATCGTTTATGTTCCAGATGGTTGTAAAATCCCAATCAGCATCAGTGAATGTGGCTTCGGTATGCATCTGGGCGGTAGTCTTGCCAGTAGCCCCCGTCTCAGCACCAGAGCCTACACCATTAGCAGTCCCTGAAGTTGTTGTATCCCAGAAGCACGCAGTCAGGGTAGAACTAGCTCTCCTATACCCAATCAATCCACCTACAGTTCCCGAATCAGGAACATCGCCAGTTGAATAGGCATTTGTGATAATATCGCTGTCATCGTCTATATGCCCAACAAGCCCTCCAGTATATGCATTAGCGGGAGTTTCTACTGAGACATCACCAAGAGCATAAGCATCAGTAATCGTGCATCCTACATTTCCATTTTCCCCTAGCCATCCTATTAGTCCACCGACATAACCGCCTGTGTGTGAATTATCATCATAGGCAGCAACATCTCCAGTAGCGAAAACTTTAATTAAGGCACAGGGGTCGCTACTATATACATCCACAATACCAACAAGCCCACCAACATAAGGAGTCCCATATGCTGTAACAGCACCTGTGGCAAAACATCTCGTCATATCTGTCCCCTGTGCACATCCTACTAAGCCACCTGTAAAATTAGCATAGTTATCAGCACCCGTGTTCGTTACCGAACAGCTTGAATCACAATCTGTTATTACTGTTCCTATGTGAGACCAGGCAATTAACCCTCCAGCATAATCGTTATCGGCTGTAACACTACCACTAACAGTTACATCAATTATTGTGGTATTTGTTGTTTTGGTGGCAAGGGCACCAGCATAATCGCCCGTAATATCAACATCCTCAAGGATAACATCGCTTATTTCTGCACCAGATGTTCTACCAAATAATCCCGTATCTTCCCATATTGGGCGATTAATAAAAAGGTCAGAGATAGTATATCCAGCCCCATCAAAAGTACCCGTAAAGGGAGTCCCTGATGTCCCTACAGGGTCAAATCCTGCTCCTGCATTCCAACCTGTAGTAGCCGAAGCGTCTATATTATTACCCAATACATAGTCCTCAGCGAGGTCATTCTCCATAGCTTGTAGTTCGGTTACATCAGTGATTGTAGTGCTCATCTAATAGTTTCTTCTCCTCGCAGTGCTTTTCTCATCGTTGATTCCAACCTATCCTTGCTTAGCGTTTCCTCCCAAAGGTCTATTACAATATATCCTTGATTCATAAGTCTTTCTTTGCTTAGCTCATCTCTTGCATCAGCCGTGAGCCCAGAGTGATAGTAGCTTCCCATCACCCTTAAAATAATGTTCTTTTCGGGCAGTAGAAAATCCACAATAGCAGAGCCAGTTTCTCTAGCTGGTGCAAGCATTGTCTGTTCAGTTTCAAAAAGGATGCCGTTTTTAACCAGCCAATCCCATACTTTGCGTTCGAGAGATGAGAGAAATTCATATTCACCTTGGTTCATCCCCTAATAAGTTCCTCAACAGCTACCATAAGCGTTCCAGTTCGCCTGAGCATAGCCCATTCAACATTCTCGGATATATTGCTTATCTTTACCCTGTATGAATCCCCGTGTGTTGAGTCTCCCGAAGGATAGAATAAAAGCATAGTATCTTTATCCTGTGAAGTGTGGAGATCGTCTATAATCTTTGTTGAATTAGCTCGCCCAACTGTAACAGGGAATGTCCAGCCTCTTAGTCGTTTTGTCCCCACATCATAGTCAAATTCCAAAGATAGCAATTCAGATGTTGAGGTTGAACTATTAGTTGCCCCTTCAACGGCTAATTGAATTTGCTTAAACGCCAAGCCAGCACCTGAAGCGAAGTCTAACGCTGTTGGACTCGGTGAATCCGTAAATGTCCCTAATTCTGTCCAGTTTGAGCCTATAGCAGTAAAGCAATTAGCATCGGTTCGGTAATAAATAGTGAATTTCAGGTTAGTAGTGCATCCTTTGGTAGAACCCCTCACACGGATTGCCGTTTTGCTAAACGCCTCTAATGGTGCGAATATAGGGGTAACTCCTTTCCCCGAACTTAGTACATATTCATAATTACTAATCTGCGTGACATCTGTATTAAAATCAGGCATCATACAGTATTTGACATTTGTTCCTTCACCCCACCATAACCTTCCATTTGTGTGTAAATGCGAGGGAGAATAATGAACACAAGTTATTGCAGTATTAGCTGCTGATGTAGAGTAAATCTGCTGATTCCCCCCTACTGTTCCGTGCCTCTTAAAGATAGAACTCTTATCAGTTGAACTAGCATTATGGACACTGAAAACCATCCAGCTTCCATCGGAGGCAGGGCACATATCATAGACATAACCCTGATAGGTTGAAGGTAGTCCATCATCCTGGTCAGGGCCGACATCTGTTACAATCTTCCCTGCTATTTTCTTAATTCCACCTAATGAAGAAACCCAGAGATATGAGTTCCAGAACATACCCGCCATGCCAGCATAAGTGTGCCCTGTTAATTCTAGATATGGATAAATCTCCTGTACCCAAGGGTCTATTGTGTATAGTCCCTCGCTTGTGTTCAAACAAAGTAAAGGTTCATCGGTAGCCTGCGACCTAGCTGTAAATAATCCGTGAACCGTTCCCACATAATCCATGTATTTGCAGCTACCCCAAGTCCCATCTATATCCCATGTTCCATCTGAAGCCTTGGCTGGTGAGTTGTAGAGTACGTTGTCATACCAGGAATATAATTTATTATCGTGGATTGCCATATATCCCATCGGCCCAGTTAAGGCACTCCAGCTTGAACCATCAGATGTGTATCTTGCCCCTGTTGCATTAGTGACAATCAAATAAGTAGCAGTAGAATCCTTAACAACAATAGCGTCTAATGGATCGGATACATTTGTATCCCTTTCAGTCCATGATGGGTCATTCCATTCACCGATTAAGTCATCACCGATAGCATAGGTCTTCCCCCCAAAGTCAATTATCTTAACGGGTGCTTTACCGAATGTCCCCGCTGTGTTAATTTTTGGCCCTTGAATAACCCCTGAACGATGGCTACCATCTAATCCTTCAGTCCAGTACCATTCCTCTGTTCCAGAAGATGTTTGATACTTATGACCTATGCCACCACGCATACCCTTCCACGCTTTTGCTGAACCTTGTGTGAAAGACGCATACCCTGGAACTCCCGTTTCAAAACGAGCAGCTCTAGGATTGATATTCCTTCGCTGTATAGTCCCATCTTTGACTGTATAGTATTTGCTGTCTAAAAGAACCTTACTCACAATAATTGCTCCTGCACTTTTTTACGACATTCACGTCTTTCCATTCTCTTTATCGCATTACAGTTAGCACATAAGACTTGATACCCTTTACCGTTAACCTCCCGTACGTGCTTTAGATAAGCCACATAAGAACTAAATCGTTCTATGTCCGCCTTGCTACCTCCATTGATGTGGTCTATTTGTAATGCCCTTTCATCAGCATCATAACCACATATAACACACTTCCCACCTAGAAATTGTAAAACATCATGTCGATTACGAAGATGGTAATTAAGCCTTGAGGCTGACCTATGGACTGCAATAACATACTTATTCTTGAGATAATATCGGTGCTGACTTTCGCGCATCTTATCTCGATGTTGTTTGTAATAACTAGTTCCGTCTCGCGTTTTCCTCATCTACTCTATCACCGATTTGCTATTTGCATACGGCTGTACTGGCGGTCGTGCCATAAGCCTAGCTCTTGTCTCTAAACATTGGTTAAACTTCGCCGTTAGGTTCTGACTCTCTATCTTAGAGAAAGGTAAAAAGGTAGCAGCCACTTCTATCAATTCGTGCGAGGGAAGAAAGATATTATCCGTGTCCGAATCAACAGCAGCTTGACTACCCTGATATTCCAATTTTATCCTCAAATCCTCCACTACATTGTATTGTCTTTCGTCAAACTTTATCTTGGGTTCATAGGCTTTAAGTATTGTATAATCTCTAGGGTCAACAACATTCCCTGACGGGAACTTGCCATCTCCTACGGTTTCATTATCAACAGCGGTTACTACGCAGGTTTTCCCACTATCATCGCCTG
Organism: Dehalococcoidia bacterium; assembly: GCA_030606765.1. Next base: position 16,506 of record JAUWFX010000002.1, on the reverse strand, counting down.
TGGCGGTGTCTCCAACTGCGGGTGTGCCATCAACCTCTCTTATCAAGATATAGTCGCCTATTGATCCATAACTTAGAAGTCCTGTAGCCCCAGAAGGTGATAATGTTACACCCTCTCCTAACGTAAACGCCGCTGCTACCGTGCCTGTCAGTTTATAACCAGACACAGAATCTTCAGTTGTTACTCTCCAAATATAGAGAGCATCAGTAGGGAGTGCGTATTCGTAAGTGTTGATATAACTATCCGAAACATCATTTCTTTCTGTTCTAGTGAGTGTAATCGTGGTTGAATCACTTAAATCAATAAGGTATTTTTTAGCGTAAAGACTAATCGCCTGATTGATGGCATCCCTTAATTCAACAACATAAAACAGCCAGTGTAATTCTAATAACGAACTGGTGTTATAATCTGAATCAGCATCAGGTATAACAGTTATTACATAAGAGGCAAAATCGTTTGCTAACCGTGTAGTCCCGATGTTCGTTCCGCTATAGCAATAAACCTCATATTGATACTCGTTAAAGTAATCGTCGGCTTGTCCATAGAATTGAGGCGGATTGGTCGTGGCTATAGTAGCTGTAGACGCAGACCCAGCCGATGCTGTACACAAAACACAATCGTCAAACATTCTCGACAAACTCTGTCGTATGGTTTTCTCGTATTCACTGTAAAGTGCCATTAGTCCTCCTGCTTATCTTCCTTGAGTTCGGGTAATAGCTGTTCCAAAGCCATTGCTGCACCTAGATTTGCCTTTGAGTCATCGTTCAATCGTTGTGCTACTTCTTTATATTCCTGTATTTTTTTCTCTAGTAACTCTCTAGTAATCACCTAAGCCTCCTAGCGAATTTTTGATTAAATGGTTGTTACGGCAACGGCGGTTGCATTATCAGAATCGAAATATAATACCCTTGCTGTTCCAGTGTCATCCTTAAATTTAAGCAGATATACTATATTGCCTGTCTGCTCATCTATTGATGCTGTGCTTGCGTCCATGAGGCAGGTATATCCTTTTTCACCACCACCTAGTGAAGCATCGGTAATATAAATTGCAGCATCTAAGGTTAAACCATTCCCGCCAACAGCCTCATTCTTGATGTAAATTGGGGCATGAACACCAGTAACGGATTCATCACTCCTTGTTTGCATGTGAGCATTGACGCAAACAGCATCGCCAGACACAGTTAAACCAGAGCCGATAGATAAATGCCCAGTCAAAGCTCGAATATTGGTTACTGTGGCACTCCCGCTTGATACTTTGGCTATGAATAAACCAGCCTCAAGCAGGGAAGCCTCCGCACTATCGCCCATATCTGCTTCACACCTAATCCCTCTACAGGCTCCCGTAGAAGCTCCCGTACCTGACACAAACATCCTAAGACCATAAATATTACCGCTTGTAGCCGAACAGGTACGCCCAAGATATATAGCATTTCCCGAAGAAGATTTAGTGCTGTAAAGATTTAGCTGGTCGGCACTTTCATCCCATTCTAGATACGAGCCAGAGGTAGCACTATAGAATTTGGCATCATAACCAGTACCATCTTCACCGATTGTTAGAGTTCCACCGAGCGATAGCGAAGATGTCCAAGACGGGATACCACTTGAAACGTGTAGAACCTGTCCACTAGAGCCAATACCAAGCCTCGATAATTGCGTTGCTGAACTAGCATACAGTATATCACCAGTGGATTGACTATCAAAAACGTGTGCTCCTATAGCCTCCCATTCGGCCTGAGTTAATTCAGTACCTACACTCCCATGTTTTAATTCATTGGTCATGTTGCCTCCTAGCTTGGGTCTTTTATAGTTCTCCCCGTAGCAGTGTTTACTGTTCTATTCGATGGAGTTGCGGAAAATGCAAAAGGAAACTTATAAGGGAATGAATGACCTCCTCTTATGCGTCTCATTATGCCTTCATCTCCGCACCGATTTTATTCAATTCCCTCTCAAAGTATTCCTTACAGAGAGCTTCGGCACTAGGCCACAGACCAGCAAAGTATCCATTCTCATCCATCTGGGTGATTGTTTGCCATGCTCCACCATCCAGTTTGGTCTCCATCTCGAAGCTAACATTGTTTTCCCATGATAATCTAATCATTCTAACTTTCTGTGCCATATTTACTCCTTAAATCTTTGTATAGACACGGAAGGCAGATGCGGAGATGACTTTCTTCATCATTTCCCCGCACTTGCATTTAGCTTCCGCCTTGTCTAATGTCTCTATTTTATTCCCACACTTGGGGCAGACAAACTCAGTAAGTGGCATTACTTTTTACTTCCTGCTTTGATTAGGGCTTCACGCAGTTGGCGTTCCTTGTCCTTCTCAATCCTTGCCTCTTCCTCTTTTATGGCTTCATATTCCTGTTTGTGGCGTTTCATCATGTGCCGTCTTACCTGAAAGGGAGAGGTTAAGTTAGACTTCATGCAAACAGGAAACCCCCAAGCGTCATACATCTCTGTTCTTACGTCAGGGTGAAGCATACACTTGAGAACTCCCCGTTTCGGGGGAGTCTTTGGTTTTACTGTTGTGAATATAGGGGAGCCGTCTGGTCTTTTAAGAGTGAGCAAGTGGCGCAGGTTATTTTTCCTACATACACTTTGCTCACGAGTCTTGGTGTCGTAGACATACGCCTGTCCCGCACTCAATACAGGAGCAGGTGTCATATATTCTACGTCATCTGACTTACCCTCAATTTCCAGTTGTGGCTCTGGAACTTCCTCTGCGTCTCTTAATTGTTCTTCTATTGCTTTTTCTTCCATTGTATCCTCCTTAGCTTTCGCTAGTTCCTGTCTATCCTGGAATGTAGTTGTCTAATTCTAGGAAACTCTTTATGTCGAACTTGTGTGTTCTTAACTCATTTGCCATTGCCTTGAGTTCGTCTACCGTGTGCTCCATGAAACTGGGTATTCTTAATTGGCTGATTCCCTTGTAATCATCAGCCAAACCCATGTCTTTACGCCACTCGCAGACAACCTCGTTCCTGGGAACGTGAATAATTTGATAACGATGAAAGCCTCTGCTCCCTGGTGATTGCAAGTGCATTTCATAGAGGGAGATTGCCTTCTCGTCACCAAATATCTTGTCTGCTACTGGTAGTATCATTTTAACCCTTTAGCAGCCATACCTTCTGCCCATTTCTTCCGTCTACCACCAACCACATTACTATTAAGTGTATCTAGTGCCATCTGATTACCAGTTGGCTTTATGGTGAAACTAGAAACAGATATTTTGCGTTGCATAGTTCTGCCACACTCACATATCTGTGGTGGATGGTTGAGGGGAAGAATGAACTCCCCCTCGTTTCCACACTCGCATTGATACTCGTATATAGGCATTTCAATTCTTACGACTTAGCGATAGTGGTTAGCCAGTCAGCAGTAGCATTATCAACAACCCAGTTGCCTATAGCCCTACCAGTTCCAGCTTGGTCAAGTTGCATCCCAGTGGTGGTTCCTCTGGCAAAGTTATCAGTGAAAGTGATATTTGCTAACGCACCAGAGTTGGTATTCTCATCGTTCACACCATATGTTCCGCCTAAGAAAGTGCATCTTGTTACGATTGTTCCACCACAAAGGTATGCCTTGTTATACAATCCCGTTGTAGTGCCTACCCATAAGCAGTTTTCTATTCGGCAGTCATTAAAAGCTGAACCTCCACCTGCCACTATAGACATTCCAAGGGCGGGTGTACCACTATGGTAGATTGTGTCGCAGTCAATGAAGGTAGAACCACTGCCTGCCGTCAAAACACGAAGCCCCCCAGAAGAGGCTGCATTGTCTGATGCACACCCAAAGGTGCAGTTGTCCCATGTGGAACTGAATGTTACGCCAAGGTCACAGGCATAGAAAGACCCGCCAGCACTAAATTGAATATTATACCAGTAGTTGCCAGCTTCATCACCAGCAGCACCATCAGCAGTATCATCGGTAGTACCCATTCTAGTGTTACCAAAAGCCTGACCTCGTGGATTACCACCCACTCCAATCATATTTGTATAGAGTGGCATAGTAGTTATCGGAGTGTATTTTGTAGTCGTTCCCTGTATTAAGATGGTGTTTCTTATGTTATTTCCACTTGTTTGTGTAGCTTGGTAGGCAGCACTAGCAGTAACCGCTGTGCTAACTTGGTCATAGGCGTCACCCCAAGACCTACCACCATTCCCTGAAGAACCAGTGATATTATTCACATAGTAATTTCTTCCTGCTACTTCCGTGTAAGACTCGACTTGGACTCCATTTAGATATATCCCTAAATCTCCCGATATTGGGTCATAATGAAATCCTCTTTTTAGCCCAGGTAAATTTTTACCCATTTAATTTTCCCTCCTTAAAATGCAACACAGGGTTGCACCTGAATTTTAAGCGAGGGGTTTAAGCCCAACCCCCCGAAGCATTTATACGATTGTGTTACTGGCAAGTTCAACCCACTTCACTGAGAACAGTATCTCTTCATCTGCAGTAGTCACCATAATAAAAACCAAGAGAGACGCTGGCCCAACAAGGACAGGCGGTATAAACTGTTTAGCAGTCCATATCTTTGCCTCGTTTGCACGTGCTGAATGGTCAGTGCTACTTACCCAGATAATGTCATCATCAGTATTAGCTGATGCTACAATCTGAGTACTCCCATCATAGGCAGAACAACCCGATGCAAGAGTATCATCCTTACGCATATTGATGGGAGTCAATGCGTTCCCACCACTGGAGTAACGAATTGCGTCATCTGTATTCATGCGGATGACACCCCAATCACCCTGCGTTCCCGTTCCTTCTGGCATTACCATAACTTCCATTGGGATAATAGTTACCCCCGCTGGAATGTCTACCAAGATGGATGGATTGATATTGTCTGTACCTGGGGCAGTTTCACCACAAAGAGCCGTAGCTCCACCTTCCTGCACCTCATTGGATATATTGAATACCCTACCCTCTATCGCCATAGCTGTATACCAGTCCATAGTGACCAACGAGCCATCCCTACTAGCCCACAGTGGTTTTAGGAACCCATCGGATGTCTCCCTAGAGGGGGTTGCGGCCTTACGTCCAGTAAGTTCAACTCCTGTTAATTGTGCAAATTGTAATTCCATTCTATCCCTCCTTATCGAGTCCAGTCCCGATTAGCTTCGACCAATAGGTAGTCAACGTCCAGGTCAGAATCTGTGGTAGTAGTACCCCAAACTCCAACGCCACCAGCCAATAAGGTTCCAACATCCGCAGCCAACGCTGCACCAATAGACTGCTCTAACTTACCGTTCATGTACCATCGAGCAGCACCATCGGGGTCAATTTCCACTCGCAATATATCTGCTTCCGCAGCCACAATTATCTGCGAAGAGGCTATGGCTGTCGCTACCTGACTGGTGGTTGTTGAAATCATGTAGGGCATGTGGTAACAGCACGTTGCCGTAACTGTGTTTATCGTTACCTGACTGTCAAACATGAATCCAACAGCATTGCCAACTCTCGTACTCGTAGTGGTTGTATTGGTTATAATTTCCACAGCGTCATCCGCAAGAGTCCCAATGAAACCAATGAACGCATTTTTGGTCGTTAATGCCCGATGCTCTACACGAGCCTCAACTACCAATGTACCGTTCAAGGTAGGACTGAAACTGAGTCCAGAACCAACCCAAATGCCCTTGTTGTTCGCATCAGCGTATCCAATTCTAACCCAACCACTCGACTTTTCTAGGTCAACGATACCAACGTCAGTTTCCCCAACGTCACCTCGTACAGTGAAGTCACCAATACGATAGTGACAGCCACCTGCATCAGCAGCATAGGCAAGATCGCATTCTACTGGAATCTCTGGGCCACAAAAATCGTGGAATAGGCGAATCTTGCCTACTCCCGCTTGTCCACTTATACTCATTTATTTTCCTCCTTAGTTTTATTGAGAGCTTTTAGCTCCCTTTCAAGTTCTATTATCCTCACCATAAATGGGGACACTATCAACTTGAGGTTTCTTGACCGAGGGACTACTGCGATATTTTCGTCCCGCAAGTCGCTCGGCTGACCATTTAGGTTAAGGGAAACCCATCCTTTAGGGATTTCCCCATGTTTCTTTTTCCAAATCTCCCTTCGGGAGTTCATTATTATCTCCTATCACGCTCACGATGTGGGAGCTGTTGCATCTGAATAAATTTCTACGCCCCACGTGTCCTGTCTCTCACCATAAGCGTATTCGTCAAAGTGATAGATTTTAGTTGCTCCAGCACCGATTTTAGGCGTCCATTCGGTGTAAAGTTTAGGTGCTCTTCCCTGAACGAGAACTAGAGCTTCCTGTGCAAATACTCCACCCTTGGCATCGGCTGACGAATCAATCGTGATATTGCCGTTAGGATAAAGTTGTGCACCAGCTATCATTCCCCTGAACTTTTCCTTGAACACTCTGGCGGTTAGTCCTTCGTTCACAACATAAGTTCCAATACCAGCCACGATTTCATCTTCTATATCGTGAATCTGGTAAGGGTGGAGAACACACCTAAAAGGCGGATTCCCAGGCTCGGTAGCATTACCAGTAATCAAACCCATCGCAGCAGATATATGACCGCTTGTTAGGGTTGAACCAGCACCACAGTATGAGTTAGAAAAACTGTCCAGCATGGTTAAACCATCTTTGTCTTTCTTTCTCTGGATAGCGTTCTGTGCTAGGCTTCCAATCTTCGCAAAAGCGTTCTTGGAAATCCTCGCAGCTACTCGGTCAGTGATACAAGTCTCAACACACGTTACAGTCGGAGTGACTGCGAACGGCGTATCAGATATTTGCTGTGGGTTGTCATGCTCTTGAGTTTCGGTTACATCGTATGCCTCCAGCTTGTCAAAGCTAACTTCGTTCCAGGCTAGACCAATGCCTTCACCTAGAGTCTGTTTCTCGACAAGGTTAGGCATATCACCTTCCTGCTCCCGAACTATTCTTGCTGACGATATTACATCAGGTAAACTATCAGCAAGACTTCCAGTGGTTGTGTTACCACTTGCCATATTTAGCCTCCGTTTATTTGTTTATTATCTTCTGTGCTCGTGCTATATTCTCTTTTGTCGCTGGCAATTCACCAGAGTTCCACCTTTTTTGGAAGGCTTCATCAGAATCAGCACCAGCATCAGAAGTTCCACTATCAGGTGTAAAACCTGATTCTTCTTCTTTCGGAGTTTCTTTCTTAGCCTTCGTAGCGTCTAATTCACGCTCCAAGGCTAAGTTCTTAGCTAAGAGTTTCATGGCTTCAGGATTAGGAGCGACTAGAAGGTCACTGGGTTTGAGATTGTATTCTATAGCTAGAGCCTCGGCATCTGAAAACATCCTTCCCACAGCAGCTTCGTCTTGTTGTCGTTTTTCTTCAATTTCACGTTCACGCTTGTCCAAGTCATAGCTACGTAGAAGTGCCTTCTTAGCGTCTGGGTCATCAGCTACAGATTCAAGCTCTTTCCTTTGAGTTTCTAGCCGCTGTCGCTCTAGTTCAAAACCTGCTGTCTTATTAGCTTCTTCTTGGGCTTTGATTGCTGCCTCCCTAGTCTCTAGGGACTTAGCGTCTCTGCCTTTAGCAGCAAGTCTATTACTTACGAGCTTTTCTACATCCTCTTCCGTGAAAGTCTTTACTTGTGAAGTAGTCCCTTTGCTACCCGCAGAAGTGTCCTCATTAAGAGAAGAGTCCTGTTTGGTCTCTTTGGTTTCGTCCATTGATTTCCTCCTTATTTGCTACTTTTAACGAGTAGCCAACGCTCGACCTCTTATTATGGTCCTGCTTCCCACCACTTAGTAGGTCCTTGGGTAGTTCCCTCTGGACCAGCAGCCCACCATTCGGCAGGACCTGTTTCTGCTACACCTCTATAATCATCCCACCATGTTTCATCTTCTATACCATGCAATCTCATTAGTTCAATTTTCTTAGCATTTTCAGGCAAGGCGTTAATCCATCTGCTTAGATTTTCTTTTATGTAATCCTGTGTTTTCTTAGAATACTTTGATAGGAACTTTTCGCATTGTGCCTCAATATCATCCCAGTCTCTAGGCAAGTCCGCCTTTTCTATTAAAGAAGCCCTATGTTCTTGATATTCGTCCATTGCCTTGTCTTCTGGCTTTTGGTTTTCAGATAACCATTCCTCTATATCCTTAATGGCTTTAGGGTCTAAGCGGTCACGCATTTGATAGAGGGTACTCATTCCGCCTGAGTAATAAGGTCTAACATAGCCTCTTTCTTTATCATAATCATACTTGCTTATTGAACCAGCTAACAAAAGAGTCGCAGCTTCATCTAGGGCAGTATCTCGTTCTGCTATGGCCTCTTTTCTTATTTCATAGAACCCTAGTTCAAATTCATTTCCTCTTTCCGCTTGCTCTAACCTTGCCCTTTCTTCTAAATCATCAAGGTCAGGGTGATTGTCTTTTAACTTATCTATCTGTGCTCTATTCAGGTCTTCATACTTCATATTCAAATCTTGCTTGGCATATCTATCCCTAAGCCTTCTCACCTCATCCCATAATGGCTCAGGGTAGGCTCTCCCCCCAAGAAATTCAGCTAGCCCTCTTGCTGTTCTACCACCAGGGCTACCACCCTCCATTAAGACAGACTGAACCCAAATAGGGAGCAAGTTACCCGCTAGAATTTCTTTGCTGAAACTCAATATCCCATCTCTAGTCGGGTCTCCAATATAACTTCGCCCTGTGATGAGGTCAATAGCAGAACCAGCGACAGGTGCTAAGTTACCCCTAACAAATCGCAGGGCGGGATTATCCATTGAAAACTCTAATAATTCATCAGGATTAGCAGATGATTGAGCAACAAGTTTTATTAAACTTCTAATCTTAGAACCTGGGCCTATCTTCTGCCCAGCTACATCCCAAGTGAAAAACATCGAGGAGTTCGGGTTAAAGTGTTCTAGGATTTCCTCTTCGTCTTCCCCACGAGCTATTGAAATAGCAGTTGCTATAGCACAAAGAGCAGCAATGCCTTTAATGAGAGATTTCCTCGCTAAATGACCTCTTATATTCCCTCTGCTTAAATCCCACAACAATCCAGCTATAGCCCGATTATATCTTGGGGCTAGTAGGATAAATGTCTCTGCTTGGCGTTGCACTCCGCTTACTCCAATACGGGCACTAGAGGTTAACCCTCTAAACTCATTTATGAACTGGTCAATATCAGATGTTCTTTCTGGCGTGGTAGCCAAATGCTCATATGCTTCAGCCATATAAATACCCGCTGCGTCTAGGGAATATTCAAACACTCTTTGAAATGGTGTTAAAACCGTTCCCCCAACCTTGCCTACTGCTCTAGGTAAGAATAAGCTTAGTGATTTCCAATATGGTTCTGCTTCTGGTCTAAAGCTAGTCTTCCCTGACAGCCAACCGCCTCTAGCCATAGCCTCTGTAAACTCAGTAGTTCCACCTTTGGCAATTAGCAAATTGGGATGCTTGTCTATAGTAACTTTATGCTTAGATAGGAACTTAGAATGAAACTCGGAGTTAACCATAGCCCTTACAGCCCCACCAAAGGTTCTACCGTATATCTTGGGGTTTTCCCCAATCAAGAATAAAAGCTGAATAGTAAATGGGCTATAATCACCAGCCAGCATAAAATACCTAGCTACAGCGTTCGCTTTGTTTATTTGCCCTAATGCTTTATTAAAACTAGGCTCAAAGGTTTTCCTTAATGTTCTTGCAGTTTCTTTAGCATCTGGGCCAGTGAGTATCTTCCCTTGAAACGCAGGGGCAGGGATTACCGCCTCTCCTATCTTTACTTTCATAGCTGCTTCTCTAGCCCTCGCCCTAGCAGCAACAGCTTTATGGTAATTCATCTTATTGGTGTCAATTAAGCCTTTTGCCACATTGGTTAGGTTCTTAATCTCTTTGATAGAAGGTTTAGCAGCTTGTAATCTTGGGATTAAGTCTTTAAGTGCTTGGGCTTGGGCAGGATACGAAGTGGCAATAGCCCGAATAGTAACATCGGGGAGACGCTCTCCTCGAACCGCTCTGTTTAACGCTGCCAACAACATCTGACTGTGTCTCATTTTCAATCTAGCAGACTCAGCAGCAAGTATTAACTCTTCAGGAGCACCAGTAGTTCGCCAAGTAACCTTCGTCAATAGCCAATCAGCCATCTTTTTGTCGGCAACTCGGTTATAAGCTCCTATTACCTTTAGATATAAAGCCTCTTCATAAGGTATGTAACGATAACCAGCTTCTATTGCCTCAGTCTCAGTCTTAAAAATCCTGTGCTTTTCAGTTGGCAGCCTAGAGCCAAGTCGCCCTACACCAGCACCAACATAAGCCGTATCAATTACTGAACCAGCTTCTAGCGTTTTCCCCCATACTCTCCTTGTGGCAAACTGCCCGCCTTCTTCAAGGCTGAGTAGTTTTATATCAATATCATTTCCTCTTAGAAATTCAACTGTAGCCTTCTCTATAGTCTCAGCACGGTCAAGCCATAACCTTTGCTCATCAGTTAATCTAGCCTCCCACTTTGCCCTTTCTCCTGCAATATCACCAACTGTTTTACCTTTTAACTTTCCTTCCTTGATAAATCCCTTTGAATCAAGTTCACCAAATATCTTCTCTTGGCTACCTATCTCTTGAAGATAGGCTATTACACCTTGAGTTTTCTGATACCCTTCATCTCGCAAGGTAGCACGAACAATGGCAGCTTTCTTCGCTGGCGTATTAGCTACAACTTGAGGGTTTAATCCCTCAAATAATCCCCTAAACCCAGGAAGATTATTCGCCCATTTCCGAACTAAATCATTCCGAAAGGCAATATCCGCAACAGTCTGGGCATCCTGCAAATCAGCCATAAACCCACCCCACTCATTATCGCTTCTGCCTAGAATTGTGCCTGCGGGAGTTAATGGTGGAGGAATAGTTGGTAATTTTGGGGGAATATACAGAGCTTCAGGCTCAACTGTAGGTTTAGTAACTTCAGGAGTAACTTCACCTAGCCCCTTGGTAACTGCTGCTTTTATCTTATCTAATACATCAGCGGGATAACCCACATATCTTGAGAAATCGGGGTCATACTCAATTCCAGCATCAATCTTAGCATTTCTTACTACCCGTTCGAGATGGGCCAAGGATTCTTGTTGCGTTGCTTCTGACAATGGGGCATATCCCTTGCCTGGATATATACTAATAGTTGCCTCAGTTAAGGCTTGGCTTAATCTCGCTAGGTATTGGCCTTGGATTGGAACAATAAGGGCTTCGGCTTCCATAACGAAAGTATCACCTTCAACCCTAATCCTGACACCATTGGTATATTCTTCAGGAGAAACACCTTGCTCTAAGGCTGTTCCCTTAACTAATTTCCCTTCATAATTCACAAAGGGTATTGCCTTTTTCTTTTTAATGGCTACATCAATCATCCCCTCATTGAACAGTTGTTCTCTCATAAACTGTTCGGCTTGAGATAATTGCCTAGTTTTGGCTGGCAGATTGATTTCAGGCTTCCCACTAACAGCCTCCCATTCAGCCATAGCTACTGTAGGGGCTTCTGTAATAGTTGGTTCTACTCCTGTTACTGTTTCGGGGGTTACAACAACACTGTCTATGTCAGTTTCTATCCCCTGCTTAATTTCATTGTATAGTATATGGTTTGTGCCGATTTCGGTTTTGAGGGAATCGGTAATCTTTTTAATACCCTGAGTACTGCTTATTACTACTTGCCCAGCACCAGCCATTATAGTAGTCAAAAGGAATGTTTGTGGAGCAATCTCTTTGAATGCTTCTATCCAACCTATTCTTTCCTCTCTTAATCCAGCCTCTACTTCTATCGCACTTTGCCCCTTTTGGGTTATTGTCTCAGTTAGTAATTCCTCCCCATACATCATGGCTAATTTCTGTACTATTTGAGCAGCCATTGGCCCACCAATCATCTTCCCCAAGGGTCCCATCAAAATCTGTCCAAATAACAAATTACTGATAGCTTCTGGTACTGCCTCCCAAAGCCCATACTTCACAGCCTTATCATGGAAATCCGCCTTTAGTTTGTTTTCTTCTTCTAAGGTTATCTCTCTGCCTGTTTGCTCAATCTGTTCAGCGTTCTTTAGCTCAAGATACATCTGCATTATCTGATAAGTAGTCATCTCATAAGCAACCGCTCCAGATGCAGCAGTTCCCGCTACCCAAGCTGCTATCCTAGCTCCAGGGACGGGAAGAAAGGCAATCGGGACACCAGTAGCAAGACCAGCACCCATAGAAGTAATAGAATAAGCCATATTGCGTGATAACTGGGCTACTTCGTGCAAATGGGTTGAGGAAGGATATAGCCTCATAATATCTTGAACGAATTTATCTAAATCCTCATTGGCTTCAGCAATGTAAACATCCGCCCAATCTCTATTAACTACGCTCGCTCCGCCTTGACCTTGAGTTGCCGATAATATACTAGCTCCTACTTGTCTGGGGAGATGCTGTAAAGTCTGTCCGAATACTCTGGCTTCATCCTTAAATGGCACAGTTTCAAAGGTTGGTACTCCCAGTTGCTCATAGTATTGTTGAGCACTCGGGCCTTCAAGAATAGTCGTTTTCGTAGCTGCCACAGGCCTAACCCCAAATGGTTGAGCAGGAAGAGGAGCTACTTGTTCAGCTTGAAGTTGTTGTGCAGCCTCAATAGGAGGTTGCATCCCAGGTATAACTCCAAAAGGATGAGTCCCAACTGGAGCCATCGGTGGTTGAGTAGTTGGAGCTTGTGTTGGAGGAGTTGTAGTAGAAACTCCTGTAGTTGCTCCTTGTGTCTCCTTCCACCACTCAGTAGGTTGCGTAACTGTTTTCTCGGTTGTATCCCCTAACCACCACTTAGTAGGGGCTTTAACCACCATTACCAGTTCACCGCCCTAAGTGTCGGCTGTTGCATCCACAATCTTTCGCCTCTTTCGGCTGGTCTTTGCATCATGTATTCTTCTCTAACTTCAGGGCGTTTTTCTGGTAGCCATGCCTCAAAACCTCTTTCCCTTCTAGCTTTTTCTGCTCTTGCTGCCTCTGGTGTAGGATAGCCTGTTAATGGTGGTAATCCAGCTTTATATTCTGTCCTTAAACTAGGATATTCTTTTTCTATGTAACCTTTTAGAGCTTGCGATACATCACCTTGTCTTCCTATCCACCTAGCAAAAGGTTCAGCATAACTAGGAGTTTCCCGATAACGTTCCCCTGCTGCAACCCGACCTTCTCTATAAGATTCCTCTTGCCTTCTGAGTCGCTCTGCTGGGTCTATTTCGTGTTCCCCTACCTCGCGTGCTTGCTGTTGCCATACGGATAACTGCTGTTGGGCTGTATCATAATTTGTAATGAAATCGCCAACATCAACTGGCATCCAGTCGCCAGGTTTACCGTAGTCGTAATACCACTGTTGATAATCCTTAAACTTACGTATCTCTTCATCAGTAAAACCTACCGCTTCTGGCCCCGCTTCCTTCTTCCAAATGTCTAATTGCTGCTGGGCTTTGTCATAATTCGTCAGATAATCGGCAACATCTTTGGGAGACCAATCTTGGAGGTTCCCATATTTAGAAGCGTAAGCCTGAAATTCGTTATAATTATCTATCTGTTGTTGAGTATACCCAGCTTGATAGAAAGTTGAATTCCTCATCCATTCTTCATAATGGAGAATGTAATCGTTAATGTCTTTAGGACTAGGGAAACCTTCGCCCTGAGATGTCCCAATAAATTTCAAATAATCATTGTAATTATCTATCCACTCTTGGCTATAACCCATCCCCCCTAGCATAGTAATTCCTAGCGATGCAGCATACTGCTCAACTGTCATTCCTTGGCAACCACCCCATTTTTGACAATCTGTTAACCCATACTGTAGTTCTTCGTAAGAAAATCGCCCACTTGTAGTAGGAGTTGGTGCAGGAGCAGGACTAGTCGTAGGAGTCGGAGTTGGAGTAGGTGTGGGAGTTGGCGTAGGAGTAGGCTTAGTAGTAAACCCTGCTGGGCGTTCACCTGTGGGTGCTGTGGTAGTCGTGCCACCTTTTATTGCACGTCCTAAAACCTCTTGCTCAATAGCAGCTCTTTCATCCGCTGGTCTAGCCATATACGCTTTTATCTTATCTTTCTCGGATACTGTTAAACTTCTAGCAGGCGGATTTTCTATGAGGGAAATCGCTATCTTGTCAGCACTTAAATATGTTACTCCAGTAGATGTAGTTGCCATTTATAACCATCCTCCGAAAATATCTCTAGGTTTCTTTCTAAAAAGTGGGGTTTCAGGGCGAGTCTCCTTCGATGGTCGCCCTGGTCTTTCATATCTATCTTTAGGGTTAGGGATGTTAGATTGCGGTAATCTCGGCATATCATTAGCTGTAGGTCTAAATACCGATGATACGCCTAAACCCTTGAGGGGCTTTGCAGCCCCACTAAATTGTTCAGATAACCATTCTCTCATATCTTCGATTGGATTGTTCATCTAGGTACTCCGCCTTGTCCTTCAGGGGATGGCATTCCCCCTGGTGCTCTTGGCATACCTCCCTGTAACGCTTGTTGCTTTTGTAATACCAACATGGCTAATTGCTCTTCCATCATCTTGATTTTATCTTCCAAATCTTTATCCTCTATACCTTGTTCCATAAGAGAGTCAAGTCTTCTCTGTAAGTCTTTTATTAACCGCCTTAGTTTCAGTTCAGGGATAGCAGCCTCAACCTCGTCCATATCCATCTTGGCGATTTCAGTGGGAACGTCCTGCATCCGTAGCATCTTCTCCATAATGCTTTCCCTGCTCATCCACCTGTTATCCTGATGTAGTTGGGCTTCCTGTAAAACCTCAACTTCATCATAGGCATCCTTGCTTATAAATTCAGCACCAACATAGAAATCATTATCGAGCATCTTAGGCTTCATGTCATAACTTTCGTATCTGCCCTCAACAACAGTCTTCACAGGAATGGTTAATTTCTTTTTTAGGATTTGGCTCTTTTCCATTCGGCAGATGCCCGTATAAAGTTTATTTAACGCATCGGCTCTTGGAGAGCGGACATCCTGCATATCCTGTCTGAGAATTTTAAGAGCAGCACCCGAATGCCCCGATACATCGGGGCTTAATTCAGTATAAGTCGCTCTCTGAATCCCAGTAGATATATCCCCCATCATTGTTAAAATACTGGGGGGAACATCTTTTGTATCCAAGACATCCAAATCTATTGAATCTGGTATATTGATAATAGCCATAGGGTAACGACTCAAGTCCTTTTCTTCTATTGTTTGGTTTGTCCCATCTTTGTGCTTGGCTACTAACGGGGGCTGTGCGTTAATAAACGCTTGAGTGGCAACTATTGAACGTAATTTGTTAAGGTCTCTAAACGGCTCCTTTACATGGTCAAAGATAGATTGCCCCCATGCAGTTACATCTATTCCCTCATCTCCAATAGCTTTCGGCCCCAAACTTACAGGTATGATAAGAGCGGGGACTTCGCCGAATCCATGCTCCCAAGCAGATACTTTCTTATTCCCCACCTTAAAACTTAACAGTTCTTTGCTTTTGGTTAAATACCTGACGTTGTGTTCTCTGTCCCAATAGTCGCTAACAGAAATGCCCTTGCCCTGCGTTTCTTCTGGAACATCTATATCATATTCGGCTTTTATAACAGCAGGGCTACGGAATGTCTCGTATCTATACCAAGCTAACCCATTGGTATCAAATTCAAAGGTTACAAGGCTTGGAATCATGGGCAATATATCCCAAACAACCTTTCCCTTATCTTTGTCATAGTAAACCAAAACCCTGACAGCGATTCTGCCCAAAACAGTTATTTGCCATGCAGCACTAGGCAATAATGATGCCTCTCCCTTTGCAATAAGCCTTTCGTCAACCATGTCGAAGCTATAATAATACATATCTTCTTCACGGTTGGCATTTTCTTTGGCATCATCGTTTGGTAAAGGATTGGGGGGGTAAACATGAATATCAAGTTTTTGGCGGACTAAAGATGCCTGAATCCTTCTAGAAATGGCAGTCATTTCTGCCCCTATGATGTTTATAGACATGGGGTGGTCATCAAATAAATGCCTTTTGCCAGCCCACAAGTCGTAATTTTCTTTGTCTTTAGTGAATAACGCTTGTAACTGTAGTTTTCTCTTTTCTACTTTCTCTGATATATCATCTATGTTACGCATACTTTATTCCTTTGGAAGGCTAACCTTCTATCCTTACCTGATTTATTAAATAACCCTTTCCGATACTTCCACCCATAATGCCATTTCCTTTGCGATTGTCCCTTTGTCATTTCAACCACGCCACGAACTCGGATACGACACTGTTATCTTCTGGGAATCGGTTTTATACTGAGTAAACCCGAAATTTGCCTTACATGCAGCCCGAACCAAGTCATCGTGACTGCCTTCGGCGGCTTCCATTCTTGATTTGCCCCCCAATTTGCTATCTTTTATCTGAAAGGCGAAAAGTTCCTTAATTGCAGGTATATAGTGGATTTTCAATCCGCCTCTTAGGGTCATTTCCAGGTCTAGGAGTTCCTTGTCCTTCGTGTTTCCACTCTCTACGAAGCCCAATTTCTCTCTTTTCT
>JAUWFX010000068.1 GCA_030606765.1 Dehalococcoidia bacterium | reverse complement strand
CTACAGAAGTTTTGAGCCAACGAGCTGAATTGCCTTCGAGTAAAGTAATAAAGCTTGATGGTAACGATAATCCTTATGGATGTTCCCCAAAGGTCTATCAAGCTCTAGCCCCTTATCCCTATTATCATAATTACCCCGACCCGGAGCAAATGGAGCTACGGACGGCTTTAGAGAAATATACTGGCCTGGGCCGCCAGCACATTGTTTGCGGCATGGGCAGCGATGAACTTATCGACCTTATCCTCAGGCTTTTCCTCAAACCCGGAGACGAAGTTATCAATTGTCCACCAACATTCGGCATGTACCCCTTTAGCACCGATGTTTGTGGAGGTAGGGTGGTTGATGTGCCTAGAGCTGAAGATTTTGCCCTTGATATGGTCGGTATGAAGAAGGCATTGACCGGGAGAACAAAGGCCATCTTTGTTGCCTCGCCCAATAATCCCACCGGCGACACCGCCACCGAGAAGGAAATTATGGAGCTTGTTGAGACTGAAAAAATTGTTGTCGTGGACGAAGCCTATTTTGAATTCAGTAATGTGACAGTGGCCAACGTAGTGCCCTCTTACCCTAACTTGATAGTTTTACGCACCTTCAGCAAATGGGCCGGGCTAGCCGGCTTAAGGATAGGCTACGGCTTTTTCCCCGTAGAAATTGCTGGTTACCTGATGAAGATTAAGCAACCCTATAATGCCAATGCCGCAGCCCAGGCTGCGGTGCTAGCTTCCCTGGCAGATATAGAGTATCTTCGTGCTAATGTTACCAAGATAGTTATGGAACGGGAGCGATTATTTGGCAAACTAAAGGAACTGGATTGGCTAAGGCCTTACCCTTCCAGTGGAAACTTTATCCTCTGTGCTCTGCCCCAAGGAGAGGCCAGGGAAACCTGGCGTCAATTGCAAAAAAAGGGCATCTCCGTTCGTTATTTTGATACTTCTAGATTGAAAAATTGCCTGCGAATCAGTGTGGGCAGACCTGAGGATACTGATGCTCTGGTTAAGGCATTAAAGGAGGTTAAATATGACTGAAAGAAAAGCAACAGTTGCCCGTGAGACTGCCGAGACAAATGTTAAGGTGGAGCTCAACATTGACGGCAGCGGACAATTCCAGATTACCACCGGCATAAGGATGTTCGACCACCTCCTCACCCAGCTAGCTCAGCACGGAGTATTTGACATAAAAATCTCCGCCTCGGGTCCCGACCAGCACCATGTGGTGGAGGATGTGGCTATTTCGCTGGGCAAGGCTTTTAACCAGGCACTGGGAGAAAAGCAAGGCATTGTTCGTATGGCCCATGCTATCGTGCCTATGGATGAAGCTCTGGCAGCGGTGGCTGTGGATATTGGAGGCAGAGTCTACAGCACAATCGAGGCGGACTTTAACGAAGCCAACATAGGCGACCTGGACGCTGATTTAGTCCGCCATTTTCTGGTTTCCCTCGCCTCCGAAGCTAAAATTAACCTCCACGTCAAAGTGCTCAGCGGCATCAACGACCACCACAAAGCCGAAGCCCTGTTCAAAGCACTGGCCCGAGCCCTGGACTCAGCCACCCGGATTGACGAGCGAATCGCTGGCAGGGTTCCCAGCACCAAAGAGGTTATCGAAGGGTAGGAAGACATCTGGTTCAGCCTCAAGGCTCTCAAGGAGTGCGGCTATACAGCGGGCGCCATTGTGTTTAAATTGCACACACGAAATACTACTTTGAAGGCATTACAGGAACAACTGCTGAAGGACAAGCCGTACCTGAGGAAGGGCAATAGGGAGACAATACAGACTGTTAAGGAAACATAGGAAAAATTAACAGTCGTTGAAGTAGTGTGAAATCCAGCAAAACATCAGGACATATAATCTAAAAAGCCCATTTTCGCCTGCTATAATAATGACGTGAATAGTGGGGAACAAGATTCGAAAATGAAGCCTGAATCAACACCGCCAACGAGACATATTGGTAAGTGTGTTTATTGTGGTTCAACGGATAATCTAACTGACGAACATATCGTGCCCTACGGACTCAAGGGAATTTGGCAGTTGCTCAAGGGGAGTTGTGAGGCATGCAATAAAATCACTTCCGCTTTTGAGGGAACCGTTCTTCGAGAGTACTTCACGTTGGCTCGCGCTGCACTAGGTTTGCCAACTCGTCGCCCACGCAATCGTCCAAAGAAGTTTTCTTTCGAGGTTGACAGGGAGGGGCGTAAAGACAACATTGTAGTTCCAGTAGCCGATTGCCCAGCCATTTTCATGACGCGTAGTCTTGAAGAGCCAGGGCATATAGTGAAACACGGTAATAAAAACAGTGTTATGACTATAGCAGTTAATCTGCACGGCCTTAACCCGACTAAGCTAGAGGACAAATTTGGCATCGAAGGCATTTCGATTAATGCACACTTCTCCGGACATTGCTTCGAACGAATGTTGGCGAAGATAGCATACGGTATGACTATCCTTGCATATGGGCCTGAAGCGTTGAAAGAGTGTTATGTATTGCCATGCATTCTTGGACTGAAACATGATGCGGGATATTGGGTTGGAAGTTCAGGTAAACATGTCAGTACTTTGCCAGCAGAAAATAACGTACTTCACAGGATATGTCTGACCAAAAATAATGGAGAGATACGCATTCTCATAAGGCTTTTTGCACATTATCGAACTCCAGAATACCTTGTCATAGTTGGTAAGCTGAAGTGAGTATACAGTGTCAAAAAAAGTAAAGGTTTCAAAGGAAGAGTTTGTCGAATTCTTGATGGGCTGGGTTGCGATGCATCTTAGTAGAAAGGGAATAAAGCACGATGCAAAAGCTATCGATTTGATGCACAAGGGGAAGGAGATGTTCGGGCTAAACCTATCAAAGAGGGAAGAACTCAGTAAACTTCATTTAGAGCTTACCGCATTGAATCTATGGATAGTAGTTGTAGTTTGCGAAGGCAAGTTCAAAGATGTAGAGCAGCTAAATAATTGCTTGGATATTTTTAACAAACGATTTTTCGACGAGATTCTAAAAGACACTGTTGAGGACTATGAGCAGTGGATGGAGTTTCTGGAAGTTAAGCATGATGAATATAGGGAGGCAATGAAGACATGCACAGGCAAAGACCTAATGGCTTTCGGAAATCTAGTTCACAGGAATCTTCATGGTGAATGCTACCCAGGTGCTCTTACGAATTTGCAGATAGTTATCTATGTGGGAGAGGGGATAAAGGCTCTAGCGAAGACACTTGACGAATTTGAGATAGAGTGAAATTAGTACTTTGTTTGATACTTGGTCACAGTGCTAGCACAACAATTGGGCTATATGGTGTTGCTGATGAGATTTGATATAGTGAGTATACAGTGTCAAAAAAAGTAAAAGTATCGAAGGAAGAGTTCGTCGAGTCCTTGCTGCACTGGGTTGCCATCCAAATCAGCGTTAAGACGGTAAAACAAGATGCTAGAGTTCTTGATTTAACAAGTGAAGCCCCTTTAGATTCCAGAGAGGCGAAGGAACTATTCGAACTTAATCTTTCAAACTCAGAACAGCTCATGACATTACTTGATGAGCTACTGCCATTGAATCTATGGATAGTAGTCCTTGCTTGTGATGTCAAGTTAAAAGATGCGGACCAACGAACTGATTGCTTGAATATCTTCCACAGACAGTTTTTCGACCGCATCATCAAAGACACTGGTGAGGACTTTGAGCAGTGGATTGAATCCCTTGAATTCAAGTACAATGAATACAGTGAAGCAACTAAAAAGAATCCATATGGTCTTGCATACTTGATACAAAATAATCTTCACGGTCAAGGGCCCCTAAAAACCATTGCTCAATTCCAAATAAACCTATATTTAGAGAAATCCCTCAAAACCCTAATGGAAGTACTTGACCGTCTCGAAATAGAGAGAAATGATTGTTTTGTTTGATACTTGGTCACAGTGCAGTATCAACATAAATGTTTTCATGTTGAATGTCATGCCTCGATATGTGAAGACACCAGTCTCAGTTACCGATGCCGAAGTCCTTAGTAAGCATCCCTACGTTGCTATGTGGAAAACAATGGTGCAATTCCTTCCTTATTTGCCACGCTATGATTATGTGTGCAATTTGTTTAAAATAATACAGAGTTAATCTGTGTAGAAAGTGTAGAACAACGGAGGTAGCAAATGCCGGAATTGAGTTGGGCCACCGTAGTCACTTGGTTGATAGACCATGGCATCCGCATCCTTGTCATAGTGGTGGTGGGAGCTGTGCTGTGGTTCGCCTTAAATAAGTTTCTCCCGCCTATTGTGCGCCGTGGCGTAGCCCGGACCAAGTATAAGGAAAGCAAAGAGGGAGTAGAGAAAAGGACGAATACCCTTCTATCTATCTTCAAGGGAGTGGGGCGGGTATTCATTGTCCTAGTTGTCATAATGATGGTCCTGGATGAGGTGGGAGTAAACATTACGCCAGTCCTGGCTGGCTTCGGCATCGTCGGCGTAGCCCTCGGCTTTGGCGCTCAGTACTTGATAAGAGACCTCATCGCTGGCATATTCATCATTTTGGAAAACCAGTACAGGGTGGGTGATGTAGTTAGAGTAGCTGATATTGGTGGGCTGGTGGAGGAATTAACTTTGAGAAAGACTGTGCTCCGTGACCTGGATGGCATAGTCCACCATGTGCCCAATGGCGAGATCAGGGCAGCCAGCAACTTCACCAGACACTTTGCCAGGGTCAATCTTGATGTCTCGGTAGCATATGACACTGACCTCGACCATGCCATAAGCGTGATAAATCGCGTAGGGCAGGAACTTGCTGAGGATGAAGACTGGCGTAACGTAATTAAAAGTCCTCCCCAGGTGCTGAGGGTTAATAATCTGGGCGACTCCGGAATAGATATCAAGATTTTGGGCGATGTTAAACCCATGAAGCACTGGGCAGTAATGGGGGAGTTGAGGCTTCGCATCAAGAAGGCCTTTGATGCCGAAGGTATAGAAATACCCTGGCCCCATACCAAAGTATATTTTGGCAATCCTTTACCAGATTTTCCTAAGAAGGAGGATTAGTCTCACGAAGTATTCTCAGCCTGCTGCTTTTTGCAAAGTTCTCTTCGTCCTCAAAGTCTCCTTATACAGCATGTCTTTGCTATCCACCCGGGCTAAAGAGAAGGCTTTTTCTATTTCCCAGACTGCTCCTCCGATAGTCCCTTATCCTGGTAATAGTGTTTCTCAATGCAAAAATTCCCAACGCACTTGACAGCAATTAGTGACCAGTTTATAATGCAAAATACCTAGTATTACGATGTAGTTTTTTAAAACCGAGGATTACCTGGAGCCGATGAGCGCTTGGGGAACAGTGGAGGTGACATAAGCTTCTGAAGGTAATTCGAGGACAATACTGAATGAGGGAGCCGTACACACTACGTCGCTTAGGAGACCTGGCCCGAGCCATCGCTTATCGCCAAGCTTTAATCAAACATGAGTGCTGGCCCCGAGTCAAACTTGAGGAGTTACAGCAGCGCCGGCTAGCCAAGCTTCTTGATTGGGTAACTCAACGGTCTCCCTTTTACCGCGAGTTCTGCAGCACACACCGGCTTGGTCCGCCCTATAGTCTCCAAGACTTCCCTATCATGGACAAAAAAACCTACATGAAGCACTTCGACGAAATTGTCACTGACCCTCGGTTGCGCCTCTCCCAACTACAGGAGCATATGGCCCATGTTTCCGGGGATGAGTATTACTTGAACGAGTATCGTGTACTTACTACGGCGGGTAGCTCCGGGCATAAAACGGTTGTAGTATTCAATCGAAAGGAGTGGAGTATTCAAGAGGCGGCGAGTATGCGGATTGCAGCCATGATGGGAATGTTTCCCTTCTCAAGGAGACGCCCCACCATTGTTACCATCGGCTCTCCCAGTCCTCTGCACGATAGCTATCGCCTCCCCCTGAGCATGGATATCGGCCTTTACCAGTTTCACGTGCTACCGGCTACTGCTCCTATCGAAGAGCTGGTTCAGCGGTTAAATTCCCTTCAACCGCATATGCTTCGAGGTTTTCCATCCATGATCGGGCTGCTTGTAACAGAACAACTTCAAGGGCGCTTGAATATCAATCCCTCTATTATCGCCGGCGGTGGCGAACCACTACCCAGCGAATTAAGGAGACAAATCCAGACTGCATGGCAATGTTCTGTCTTTGACATCTATGGCACTCAGGAGGGACTCCGCGCTATGGAATGCAACCCTGGCCAGGGGATGCACATCTTCGAAGATTTGGGCATTGTTGAGGTAGTAGATGAGGACAACCGCCCTGTGCCCGACGGGACTCTAGGACACAAGATTCTGTTCACCAGTCTCTTCAGCTTCACTCAGCCCGTCATCCGCTACGAAATATCTGACATGATGCTACTGGCTCCGGAGCCGTGCCCGTGTGGCCAGCCATTCCGACGTATTCTTGCCATCAATGGCAGGAATGACGATGTTCTCTACCTTCAAGGTCGAGGGGGGAAACAGGTTGCCGTTCATCCTGTCCATTTTTGGAACGTTCTGGAAAGCTTCGCGGATATACGGCAGTACCAGGTGGTCCATGAACCGGACGGCATCTGCTTGCGACTGATGTTTGAGGAAGGGAATGGACACGTAGCTAGTAGCGTCCGGGAACAGATGGCACGGAAGTTACATGCCCTGGGCGTTGATCGCCCGTCTATTCGTGTTGAACTGGTGACCGTGCTGGAAGACCGCTCCCGTCATATGGGGAAGTGGAAGAACATCATTTCCAACGTGAACCAGTCAATGCAATAGCCGCGGATTATTAGCGGCCGGATTGCCGGGCGTTCCAGCAGGCTGTGCCTGTAGATGCTGCATGGTCAGGCGGTGACAATAAGTTCCCAAGGTGATACATGGCATCCCGTCTATTAGAAGCTATTATACGAGCTCTGTTGCCCGTCATAAACAAAGTTCATGCAATAGCTCTCGGTATCAAGCCTCTGGAAAGAAACAGCGTCATCTGCATTGAGGTAAGACGTCACAAGGGCTGTCCTATTAAGCTGGAGGACGGTTGCGAGGTCGGGCCGGGCGACCCTGTCATCAAACTGCATTTCAATGATGCTTGGATTGCTGAGAGACTGTGGTCAAGCTCAGGGTCAGGGATGAGAGGCTTCCCGCGGGGATTCTTCTACTACTTCAAGGACGGCTTGCAACTCCTGGCCACAGAAGTAGCCGATGGAAAATATGGTGGCATCGTGGCAGTGTATGGCTGGACTCCCTTTCATGCTCACGCTAGTCGGTTGGGATTCCAGGTCATTAATTTGTCGAACACCCTGAGGATAAAGCTGGCCCGACTCCACATCACCGCACTAATGCAGTCTCATCATGTCCCCTGGTTTAAGAGGCATATCACCTCTCGTAAATCCGTGAAGGTTAAGGCGGTTTGGCTCTCCCGGGCCGAACTCTTGAGAATACACGGCTCG
The DNA here is from genome assembly GCA_030606765.1 of Dehalococcoidia bacterium. The sequence continues at coordinate 1,281 of JAUWFX010000068.1, read as the reverse complement.
GTCTCGTGATGCTGTTTTCATCCTTAATGGTACGAAGGCTAAGGCCGAACCTGACCGCTGCCCAGGATAATCCACTTGTAGCTGGTTAGCTCTTTCAAAGCCATGGGACCACGGGCGTGAAATTTTTGGGTACTTATGCCTATCTCGGCACCTAAGCCAAACTGGCTCCCATCGGTGAAGCGAGTGCTGGCATTGGCATAAACACAGGCAGCATCCACTTCGTTGAGAAAGCGCGTTGTTGCCGAATGGTCTTCGGTAACGATAGCTTCGGAGTGCCCTGAGCCGTATTTCTCAATATGCTCTAAAGCTTCGTCCAGAGAGCTAACCACCTTAATAGCAGCTTTCAGCGACAGATATTCCTTTCCCCAGTCTTCGTGTGTTGCCGGGACCAGTTTTAAGGAAGGGACAGGCTTAAGTATAGCCAGGGCTTGTTCGTCGCAGTGCATTTCCACCCCGGCTTTGGCCCACTCTTTAGCAATGGAAGGCAGGTAAGCTTGAGCAATCTGATTATGAACTAAGATGCAATCGAGAGCATTGCATACGGTTGGGCGCTGAACTTTGGCATTGTAGGCAATAGCTACCGCCTTATTCAGGTCGGCGTTCTTGTCCACATAGGTATGGCAAACACCGATGCCGCCGCTAAGGACCGGCATAGCGGCATTCTCTGAAACAAGCTTTATCAAGCCAGCACCACCACGGGGAATTATCAAGTCAATTATTCCCTTCATCTGGAGCATTTGGTTCACTAAAGTCCGCTCTGTGGACTCAATAAGTTGGATTGTCCCTTGGGGCACGCCAGTTTGGGCGCAAGCCTCTTGAGCTACTTTGGCTAAGGCCTTGTTGGAATTTATGGTTTCCTTGCCACCCCGAAGGATGACGGCATTGCCTGATTTAAGGCACAGGCTTGATATGTCTATGGTAACATTGGGGCGGCTCTCATATATCGCACCGATAACTCCTAGAGGGACTCGCTTCCTGCTTATCTGTAAACCATTGGGCAAGGTCCGCATGTCAAACACCTCGCCCACAGGGTCGGGCAGCGCCGCCACCGTTTTTGTGTCCTGAGCTATGCCCTCAAGGCGGGATGGCGATAGCATGAGCCTGTCCAGCATGGCCTCGTTCATCCCCGAAGATTTGGCTTCATCATAATCAATTTTGTTAGCAGCCAGGATTTCGTCTCTTTTATAAATAAGAGATTCAGCAATATTGAGCAACGCCTTGTTCTTAACTTCCGTAGAAAGAAACGCCAGCTTCCTCGAAGCTGCCTTAGCTGCCTTCCCC
>JAUWFX010000018.1 GCA_030606765.1 Dehalococcoidia bacterium | reverse complement strand
GTTTACAAGCATCAGAATTCTCAGGCAGCGGGGCAGATCGTTGGGGACGTTCATTTCATGCCCACAAAGCAAAGCCAAGTCGGGTGGCCATCCTAGCTCTTGCGTTGCTGCAGCGGGAAACTCAGCATTTAGGTCTGACGTGGTGCTGAAAAAAATAGCAGCTATGTCCTTAATTTCAATTTTGTTAGCCTGTGTCATTTCCACAAGCAGTTCCTCAGTTGCAGCTAGGATACTCTCTTTATTATTCGCTGAAACTGTGATAGCACCTCTGATGCCACGGCACTGCAATTTAACCTCTCCCCTTTTCAGATTTAAACTAATAGCCTACCCTAATTCTCGTCCTTCGTCAAGGAAGCTAGCCTTGATAACGGGATAAACTACCATAATTATGTTCGTGAGCAAAAAGTAGCTATTGTGCTACGCCCAGCTCAACCAATATAGAGAGCCAGGTTTTAATGCTACCATTACTCGTTATTCGCTTGTCTGGTAGCAGCCTTGGGTGGTAAGATGATAATAAGTATTCTTGCACTTGTTGGCAATATCTGTGATTTCTAGATATGCAGAGGGAGAAATTTGAGGCTCTCGTAGTGCGGGCAATTGATAGTTTGCCACCGGAGTTTCAGCGCAAACTGGAAAATGTTGATATTGTGGTAGAAAATTGGCCCACACGAGGGCAACTGAGACAGGTTAAACACAGTCATCCCACCCAATTGCTTGGTCTTTACCAGGGTGTGCCCCAAACTAGGCGAGGCCGGGGGTACGGATTGGTTTTGCCTGATAAGATAAGTATCTTTCAAAGGCCCATAGAGGCGCAATGCCGTTTTGGCGATGAAATTGAAGCAAAAATAGAGGAAGTAGTGCGCCACGAAATAGCCCACCACTTCGGCCTCGACGAAAAGACTTTGCGGAAAATAGAGGGTGAGAAACACAGCAAAAAGTAGTTGCCCAATTTATTGGGCAATTATGCCTGATGAATCAGGCAACTACGAAGATGCGGGGCCTTACCCTCCTCTTGAAGAGGGATTTTATAGTATTTGTAGCATATTATGCGGGAGGTTAAAAACCTGAACTGATATTACCAGCAAAGTGAGCAAAGTTGTGGTTACATCTAGAAGAGTTTTTCGGAGATATTTTCCCCTGATATTTATACTGTGGATTCTTTTTGTGTTATATCCCAACCCTCTAAGCTTAATCATTAGTGTCCAAAGGGTTCTTAACTTCGATGCTGACCCTGGCGCTGTTGAGTTTATGTTGAATGACTTTCCCTCTGACCCTGTAGCTATAGAGAAGGCAGTCCTGGCTGGAATACCCTATCGCGATGATTGGGAGCTTTATAGCATGCCCTGGTATTGTCCTACCATTGAGGAAGTACTGGAGCGGGGTGAGGGGGATTGCAAAGCCCGAGCCCTGGTCTTAGCTTCTGTTTTGGAAGCGAAGAGTATTCCCTATCAAGTTCATTCATCTCCCATGCATGTGTGGGTGGAGTATGAGGGTAAACAGGAGACCTCCATTGAGAACGCTCAAGTCGAGTTTTACCAATACGACCCCGAAACAGGTGAGAGGCGATTCCAGATTCCTGACATTGGTTTAGGCAGGTTAACGAACTATTGGCAGCGACAATTTTGGACCCCCATGCCCGACGTCAGAAAGGCTCTTCTAATTTCGGGCTTATTAGCTTTGATAGCAGCCAGGGTGATTCTGCGCAAGAAGAGAACTGCCCAGTAAGATGCTTTTTTGTACCAACGATTTTCCCGGTTATACTTAGAGCATTCCAACAACAGTGTTCAAAGGGGATAGCCTAAAGGACTGGCCTTAACGGTGAGCTTATTAATGAGAAAAATACCAATAACTGCAACGGGACCTGTGAGATTATCTTTAAAATCAAGTGGTGACAGCAAAGTAGAAACGTGAAAAAGGAGGTTAAGAATATGTCAGACCCAATGACAATTACACAGGATGACGGGATAGCCAAGCTAATGCTAAACCGTCCGGCAGTGTTCAATGCTTTCGATCATGATATGATCGAGCATTTTGCACGCCACGTTGTTATGCTTGCCGTCGATGACAACGTACGAGGCGTGGTGATCTCGGGTGAGGGCAAAGGATTTTGTGTCGGTGGTGACATTAAATGGGTATCCGAGTTCCCACTTGGTCCTTTTGTTGCTTTTCACAAGTTGGCGGCGAGTTTTCATCAGGCAATACTAGAGATTCGCCGGATGCCTAAACCGGTTATAGCAGCCATTAACGGGATTGCAGCCGGTGGTGGATTTTCGTTGGCGCTGGCTTGTGATTTTCGCATCATGTCTCGGTCTGCTACTCTGAGGCAAGCTTATACATCAAACGGGCTTTGCATCGATGGTGGAGGCACCTTCACGCTTCCGAGGATTGTGGGCTTGGCACGCGCTTTGGAAATAGCTGGATTTGATGCTCCCATTTCCTCCGAGAAGGCATTGACCTGGGGACTGGTGACCAGAGTTGTAGATGATGGGCATGCTCTGGAGGAAGCAGTGAATATGGCTCACGAATTGAGCAATAGCTCGCTCAATTCCTTCGGGTGGTCGAAGCAACTACTTACGGATTCATTCAATACTGCCTTCGAAGCACAAATTGAGCGAGAGCGATTGGGACTTTGCAGTTGTGCGGAGCACCCAGATGGGAAAGAAGGGATACAGGCTTTCGTAGACAGGCGTAAGCCTACCTTCCGGAGCTAAGCCGTGATTTAAGAACCTAATATTGACGTTTTGTATTACGCTCTTTGTTTCTAAGGTGAAGTGGTGATGTAGGGTTAGAGGCGCGAAAAAAGGAGGTGCACCATGGACATTAGCCATCATTGGGAAATGATACGGGGAATCTTTGAGGAAGCTTACAAGAGTTGCCTGCACTTTGCAATAGCCACTGTTAATGATGACGGAACTCCTCACGTGACCCCTATTGGCGCGCTTTTCCTGCGTGCGGACCAGACAGGTTTCTACTTCGATGAATATCCCTCAAGGATGCCGGAGAACCTTAGGCGAAATCCCAGAGTCTGTATACTTGCAGTAAACGCCGATAAGCCATTCTGGGCAAGATCTCTTATGGATGGCAAATTCTCAACACCTCCGGCTGTGAGATTGATGGGCACTGTAGGGGAGGCGAGGGAGGCGACGAGCGAGGAAATCGCTGAGTGGCATCAACGAATAGCATTAGCTAAAGGTTTGAAGGGCTATCATCTTATGTGGAAACAAATGGGACGTGTCCGAGATATATGGTTTGAAGCTTTCGAGCCTGTCTACTTAGGGAAGATGACCGACGGTCTTTGGTAGGCTTTCTTGGCAACATCTCAGGCAGACATTAGGCGCACTGAATTGGAAGTGGCAAGCACATAACTATGTTCTCTAAAATACCATCAGCGGTATCAGGTCCGATGGCTGATCATAGAGATTTATTGTTCAACTTAAAATAGGAGGTTCATTGTACATGACTGAAGGAATTGAACTAACCGCATATTGTGGTGACTGCATTCGCTATCGTAGCAGAGCCTCAGATCTGGCAAGAGAATTATTAAGCGAATTTCGCAACATGGAATTCGGTAAATATGCCACTACTAAAAACAGTTCGGCGAAGCAATTCGACACTGTCAAGCAATTTGAGCACTATCAGGAGTGTTGTGAAGTTCTAGAAGCGATAGTCGCTCTACAATGTAACAGTCCTTGTCGAGTAGGTGGAGGGTGCGCCACTTTCTCCTGTGGGATTCTAGAATGCTGCCTGAAGAAAGGCTTTGACGGTTGCTGGTAATGCGCTGAATTTGAAAGCTGCCGGAGATTTGAGGCTTTGAGAGCAATTCACGGTGATTCGCCCCAACAGAACTTAAGGACAATCAAAAAGTTTGGACTAGATAAATGGGTAGAACACAGGCACAAGCCCTATGTATGGCAATAGTGTCTTTTCTCCACCATCGGCCTAGCTTTGCACAAAAGGGCGTCTCGTTCGATAATCCCTCATAGCTTTCACGTTTTCCTCTGCGGGATGAAATCGTGCTACAATGCAATTCGCAGGCACTCAGGGCTGTGTGATAATATAATATACTAAGCTACGAAATGATTATCTCTGTTATCGGAGATTCTTCCTGCTCCCCAGAGGAAGCCAAGCTGGCTCAGAGCGTGGGTGAATTGTTAGCCCAGCGGGGTGCCATTGTAGTATGCGGTGGCCTGGGTGGTGTGATGGAAGCTGTTTGTCGCGGAGCTAAGTCAAAAGGTGGCTCAACTATCGGCATTTTACCTGGACAAGATTCAAGCATGGCAAACCCCTGGGTAGATATTCCCGTGGTGACTGGCATAGGCGAGGCCAGAAATGTGGCGGTGGTAAAGTCGGCTCAGGCAGTGATTGCCATTGGCGGAAGTTATGGAACGCTAAGCGAAATTGCTTATGCTCTGAAGAGCGGGATCCCAGTCATCGGCTTGAACACCTGGTCATTGTCTCGAAACGGGCGAGAGGATGATTCAATAATCAAAGTTCAGAGTGCTACTGAGGCGGTAGATAAAGCAATTTCCTTGACCAAGAGAGACAAAGATTACAAGATTGCTTTGGGGAGCTTGTCTTGAGTATAAGCACGGACCAGGCCCTGCAATCCCAGAGATTGTCACGCACCTTTCAGGTGCTCGCAATGACGGGAAGGGAAGGGAAATGGCAAGTATCGAAAGTGTAAGAGCCAGAGAGATTCTCGATTCTCGGGGCAATCCTACCATAGAGGTGGAGGTGGTATTGGTTGATGGCACCGCAGGTGTCGCCTCTGTCCCCTCAGGAGCAAGCACCGGGAAATATGAGGCGTTGGAACTTCGGGACGGCGATAAAAGTAGATATAGGGGGCTCGGCGTTCTAAAAGCCATAGAACACGTCAATGGTGAGATTGCTTCAACAATAGCAGGCATGTCTGCCTTAGAGCAGGCAGCTATTGACCAAAGACTAATTGAACTTGATGGCACTGCTAATAAAGCCCGGCTTGGGGCTAATGCTTTACTGGGGACGTCTCTTGCCGTAGCCAAGGCCGGAGCCAGATTCCGAGGTATTCCTTTATACCGTTATTTAGGAGGGGCAAGAGCTAACCTATTGCCTGTCCCTATGTTAAATATTCTAAATGGGGGTAAGCATGCCCGAGGCTCTACTGATTTTCAGGAATTCATGATAATGCCAGTGGGCGCCGCCAACTTCCACAAAGCCCTGCAAATAAGCAGCGAAGTATATCATTCCCTGCTTAAAGTGCTTGGAGATAAGGGATTAAGCACCAATGTGGGAGACGAAGGTGGCTTTGCTCCGCGGCTCCCTTCTAATAAAGATGCGCTGGAGCTGATACTAGCAGCCATCGACATGGCTGGCTATAAAGCTGGCCAGGACTTATTTATCGCCCTGGATCCAGCCGCCAGCACTTTCTACCAGGGAGGGAAGCATCACAGTGCTCATGGTAAATATGTCCTCTCCCAAGAAGGTGTTACCCTCAGTTCCACAGAAATGATTGACTTTTATGTCAAGTTAGCCTCGGATTACCCTGTCGTCAGCATTGAGGATGGGCTGGCTGAGGATGATTGGGCTGGTTGGTCGTTGCTCACTGCTCAACTAGGAAAGCAGACTCAAATTGTGGGTGATGACCTTTATGCTACCAACATGGAGCGTCTGGAAAAAGGCATTGCCCAAAAGGCCTCCAACTCAATCCTTATCAAGCCAAATCAGATAGGCACGCTCAGTGAAACCCTGGCTGTTACCAAAAGAGCACAGCAGGCCGGGTGGACAACCATTATCAGCCATAGGTCTGGTGAGACCGAAGATACTACTATTGCCGACCTGGCGGTAGCCAGCAATGCCGGACTCATTAAAGCTGGTGCCCCTTGTCGCAGCGAGAGACTGGCTAAGTATAATCGCCTCCTCAGGATAGAGGATGAATTAAGAGGGACTGCGCAATACCCTAGTAAAAGGGCATTATATAATTTGGAGAGGATAAAATAATGCAGGTATTAAACGGTGTTCATCAAATAAAAAGTCCTTGTCCTGGAGATGCATCATGGTATACCAATGTTTATGTAATTGAAGGCAGTAATGGTCATATACTGGTTGACAGCGGCTGGGACAGCCAGGAATCCCTCTGGGCTCTCCAGGAAGGAATAAAAGCGGCAAATCTCAAGCTTCGAGACATCACAAAAGTAGTTATCACCCATATCCACCCCGACCATTATGGGTTGTCAAGCAAGATAAAACAAATTTGCGGGGCCCAAGTAGCTATTCACAGAATTGATGCGGGTTTTATCTCTCCTAGATATAAAGATTTCGCTAACCTGATTAAAAAGACTGAAGAGTTGCTTCGGCAGAATGGCGTTCCTGAGAATGAATTGCCTCAGTTAAAAGAGGCTTCGTTATGGATGAATAAATACGTCACTCCGGATGCGCCTGAAGTTATGCTAGAGGATGGCGACATAATTTCCAACGACTCTTTTGAATTGGAGGTGTTATTGACGCCGGGGCACTCGCCGGGACATATCTGCCTTTATGAACGAGAGAGGAAGTTTATTCTCACCGGCGACCATGTCTTGTATGACACCACTCCCCACGTCGGCTTCAATCCCCAATCTGGCGATAACCCCCTGGGCGACTACGTTTCTTCCCTTGAAAAACTAGAGCGCCTTAAGGTTCATTTTATTCTCCCGGGACACGGGCCGGTGTTCAATGCTTTAGGACTGAGAATAGAAAATATACTCCAGCATCACGAGGAAAGGAAGAGAGCCATCATGAGGTCTCTGCACGACGGCTTGAAGACAGCCTACGAGATAGCTCAGCAAATCCCCTGGATGCCCGAGGAGGGAGGCATCGCTTTTCAGAATTTGGCAATCTGGGACAGGCGAATGGCTGTTACCGAGACCCTTGCCCATCTTAAGCTCTTGATGGAGGAAGACAGAGTGGGCAATGTTGATATGGATGGTGCTTCTTTATATTTGTCTAAAGACTAGCAAGAAAAAAGGAGGTAAAGGAATGGCAACAAAAGTAGGAATCAATGGCTTCGGACGTATTGGCAGGTTAGCATTGAAGGCAATTATCCAGCGCTGTGGCGATAAGGTGGAGGCAGCGGCGGTGAATGACCTTACCGATGCTAAAACCAATGCCCATCTTTTTAAGTATGATAGTAATTACGGCATCTATCCCGGTAAGGTGGAGGCTAAAGACGATTGCATCATAGTTGACGGGAGGAAAATAAAGGTCTTAGCTGAGCGTGACCCAGCGAAAATTCCCTGGCGAGACTACGGGGTGGATATTGTGATTGAATCTACAGGGCTTTTCACCCAGGCGAGCAAGGCTGCTGCTCATTTTCAAGGCGGTGCTAAGAAAGTGATTATTTCAGCACCGGCTCAAGAAGAGGATATATCTATTGTCCTTGGGGTCAATGAAGGGCAATATGACCCGGCTAAGCATCGTATTATATCCAACGGCTCCTGCACCACTAATTGCATTGCCCCGGTAGTTAAAGTCCTTCACCAGAACTTTGGCATTACTCACGGGCTAATGACTACCGTCCACTCTTATACTAACGATCAAAAGATACTGGATGTGTTTCACCGCGACCTGCGCCGAGCAAGGTCTGCTGGTACCAACATTATACCCACAACCACCGGCGCCGCTCGCATCGTAACTGTGGTCATACCTGAGCTTAAGGGCAAGCTTCATGGCATCGCCATAAGAGTGCCTGCCCCCATAGTATCTCTTGTGGACTTTGTCGCCGATTTGAAGAGAAAGGTAAGCGCTGAAGAGATTAACGATGCCTTTCGGAAGGCTGCTGACGGAGAGCTTAAGGGAATTCTGGAATATTGTGACGAGCCACTGGTGAGCTCAGATTTTAAGGGCAATCCAGCCAGTGCTATATTCGATGCCTTAAGCACTATGGTCGTTGATGACAACTTGATAAAGGTGTTAGCCTGGTATGACAACGAGTGGGGCTATAGCTGTCGCCTTGCTGACCTTACTGCTTATATTGTTAGAAAGGGATTATAACTCCCGTCTAAGCTCTCCCCCCGAAGGGGGAGAAATAAGGAGGGGGAACAAACAAAATGCACGTCAGTGTGTGCCAAATTGAGCTTCGCCTCCCTGAGAACCAGTCACTTAAAGGTAAGAGACAGGTAATTAAGTCCATCATTACACGGCTACAAAATAAGTTCAATGTTTCCGTAGCCGAGGTGGATAATCAGAATTTATGGCAATTAGCCACTTTAGGCGTAGCCTGCGTTAGCAACCACAGAAGACACGCCGATGAAACTCTCTCCAATGTCGTAAAGTTCATTGTTCAGAACTACCCCGATGTAGAGTTATTGAGTTCGGAAATAGAAACTTTTTCCTGATGGATGCCGCGGCATTTCTCCACTACCTCATCAGTCTGCCTGATTATCGCCAGCAGGTCGTCCATATTGAACGCATTTCCCCACAGGGCGCTATCTTTGGCAAACTGGACAACCCCCTCCATCCCAGCCTTCAAGCATCCCTGGAGTCCCTAGGCATATCAGCTCTTTATAGCCACCAGGCAAAAGCCCTGAATGCCATCCTGGCTGGGAGAAACGTGATAATAGCAACGCCCAGTGCCAGCGGCAAGACCCTGTGCTATCACTTAGCTACCCTTGATGCGTTTCTACATGATAAGGACAGCCGTGCTCTTTATATCTTCCCCACGAAAGCTCTAGCCCAGGACCAGCTACGCAGCCTGAAACAAATCCTGAGTGGAGCGAAGGACCTTCCCCAACTTCTTCTCCCAGGAGCTGTGGCCACCTTTGATGGTGATACACCACAGAATGAGAGAGCAAGCATAAGAAAACAGGCAAGGATAGTGCTCACTAACCCGGATATGCTCCATTTGGGCATTTTGCCTAACCACCAATCGTGGTCTGGATTGTTTCGTAATCTCAAATATGTCGTAATAGATGAGACTCACATTTATCGAGGTGTTTTCGGCTCTCACATAGCTAATGTCCTGCGGAGGTTGCGGCGGCTTTGTGCTTCTTATGGCTCTAACCCTCAGTTTATTTGCTGCTCGGCCACTATCGCCAACCCCGAAGAGCATGCTCAAAATATCGTTGGCTTGCCTTTCGAGTCTATTGTTGAAGACGGTTCACCACATGGCGAAAAATACTTCACCTTCTGGAATCCGCCTGTCATTGATGAGGCCAAGACCAGCCGACGCAGTTCCAACAGTGAGGCGGCCTTTCTTCTTGGAGAGCTTGTTCAGAAAGGTATCCGTGGTCTGGTATTTGCCCGCACTCGCAAGCTTGCCGAACTCATTTATATTTATACCCAGGGACAATTATCTCCTTCCTTGAGGGATAAGATCAGCCCTTACCGGGCGGGGTACCTTCCCGAAGATAGACGCCGAATTGAGCATCAATTCTTCGACGGCGAGCTTCTCGGGCTGGTCGCCACAACAGCCCTGGAGTTGGGAATAAATATCGGCGACCTGGAGGCGACAGTGCTCACCGGCTATCCCGGAAGCATTGCCAGTGCCTGGCAGCAGGCAGGGCGTAGCGGACGAAGTACTTATAGCTCCTTGAGCTTTCTTATCGCCCAGGAAAATCCGCTCGACCAATACCTGATGCGTAATCCAGATTTCTTTTTCAGCAAGAACTTTGACAATGCCATAATCAATCCTGACAATCCTTATATCCTGAAGCCTCACCTCCTCTGCGCTGCCTGGGAGAAACCTGTGGAAGATAAGGATGAAGAATTCTTTGGGTCCAACACTGGCACTATGCTAACTGAGCTGGAACAAGAAGGGAGGTTAAGAAAACGCTATGAGAGATGGCACCTCACTCCTTCTATCTCCTATCCCGCTCAGGATATAAATATAAGGGCAACATCAGGGCAAAATTATGCTGTCATTGATGGTCGGGATGGTTGCTTGTTAGAGACAGTAGAAGCCAGCGTCGCCTTTTTCCAAATACACCCCGGCGCTATCTATCTCCACCAGGGTGAATCTTATCTTATCAAGGAACTTGATTTAGCCCGGCAAATTGCCTGGGCAGAACCAAGGTCTGTAGATTACTATACCCAGACTATGGAAATAACCGACATCCGGGTCACAAGCCTGCTCAAAGAAAAGGACTGCCGTAGGGTGAAGGTTTGCTTCGGAGATGTTGACGTTACTACCGCGGTGGTTGGCTTTAAAAAGAAGAGGCAGTTCACGGAAGAGGTCATCGGGGAGGAGTCTCTTGATTTGCCACCACAAAACTTTCCCACCAAGGCCCTGTGGTTTGATTTGCCTCAGCAGGCGATTGATAGAATAGCCGATGCTGGGCTTGACTTCCACGGCGGTTTACATGCTTGTGAACACGCTGCCATTGGCATACTTCCCTTGTTTGCCCTCTGCGACCGCAATGACATTGGCGGCGTTTCCATTCCTTTTCACCCCGACACTGGCAGGGCACAGATTTTTATTTACGATGCCCACCCCGGAGGCATCGGTATCGCCGAAAAAGGATTTGAGATGATAACCGAGCTCTGGCAGGCTACTTTGAAAGCAGTGGAGGCATGTCCCTGCACCGACGGCTGTCCTTCCTGCGTGCACTCGCCCAAGTGCGGCAACAATAACCAGCCCCTGGATAAAGAAGCTGCGATAGTATTGCTTGAAGGACTCGTGGCTTGAGAGAAAATGACCAGGATAGCTGGCGATTATTATCAGGGCTAATTGCAATAATGTTGCATTTAGCATTCCCTTCGGGTAAAATACCGCCATGGTTCGAGACTCAATTCGAATTTTGCAGGCTCAGGGGCACAAGGCAACCAGGCCACGGAAGCTGGTGCTCGAGGTGCTGGAAGAAATCGAAAAACCGCTTTCCCCTTATGACATACAGGAAATTTTGCGCGCCAGAGGTAAGCATCTAAACCACGTTACCATTTACCGCATACTCGATTTGCTTTGCAGCCTCAATCTAGCTCACAAAATGCTATCCAGCGGCGGCTTTGTAAAGTGTAGCTTAGATGCCATAGAAGGCTGCCATCGCTTCATGGTCTGCCAGCACTGTGGAGCCATTCAGGAATTTGCCGACAAAGAATTGTGTCAAGAGGAAAACGACTTCGCCCAGAATTTTGGCTTTCATACCGAACATCATCTTTCCGAATTCTCCGGACTCTGCTCCCAGTGTTATAGAAAATAGCTCCATTCGCAAAATAAGAAATGGGCAAGCGCATAGCAAAAGAACTCAAAGAGCATATCCCTTTCACAGCCCTTGGCGCTCTTACGGGTATTATCATCACGGTTATAATAGTTTTAGGCAACGTTCCTTTCCATATCTCTCATACTATTTTTTACACATTACATCCACTCCATGTGTTATTGAGCGCACTTGTAACCACTGCTATGTATATGCGTTACAAGAAAGGCAAAATTTGGATGGCAATTTTGATCGGTTGGACAGGGTCCATCGGCATAGCCACGATAAGCGATGCCGTGATTCCTTATCTAGGAGGAAGCTTACTTCATGCCCAAATGGAGTTTCATGTGCCCTTTATCGAGGAATGGTGGATAAATCTCCTGGCACTGGCTGGCATTGCTATCGGCTATTGGAAGCAAACAACCAAAATCCCACACTTTGGACACGTGTTGTTAAGTACCTGGGCATCCTTATTCTACATCATGGCATTCGGAAAGGCTGAGTGGATTCCTCTGCTCCCTTTTATTTTCTTGTTTTTATTCCTTGCGGTCTGGCTCCCTTGCTGCACCAGCGACATCATATATCCTCTTTTATTCCTGAGAAAAGAGCCAGTTATACCTTCACCGTAAAGACGAGAAATCGCCAGCTAAAAAGTCATCTACATTTGTGCTATTATATACGGGTACCGTCAATTACGGAGGCAGCTTGCTCGATTTGTTAAAAAAGACTGAACCAGGGGTAAAAAGAAGCAAGGAAACCTGGTTCGGTAAGATAGCTAATATTTTTAACCGGGACGCTTTTGGGGATGAGGTCTGGGAAGAATTGGAAGAGTTGCTTGTCTCGGCTGATGTTGGTGTAGAGACCACAAGCAAACTCCTGAGCAAAGTCAAACAGCGGCTGAAAACGGACAGGCTTTCAGAGGTATCTCAGATACGGGAAGCTGTGAAAGAAGAGATGGTAAGCTTATTAAGCATCCCTCCGAGAGCAAATCCGATTCCTGAGCAAAGTGGAGAATCCCCTTATATTATTCTTGCGGTCGGTGTGAATGGCTCGGGCAAGACGACGAGCATTGCCAAACTGGCCTATGGTTTCACTTCGCAGGGAAAGCGAGTTATCCTGGCAGCAGCAGATACCTTCAGGGCAGCAGCTATTGAGCAGCTTAAACACTGGGGAGGGAAAGTAGATGCCGAAGTCATCGCCCATCAACCAGGTGGCGACCCCGGAGCGGTTGCTTATGATGCCGTTCAGGCCGGCTATAGCCGCCATGCTCAAGCGGTGATTATCGATACTGCTGGTCGCCTTCATACCAAGTTTAATCTCATGGAAGAACTCAAGAAGATAAAGAGAGTGGTAGCTAAGCACGATGCTTCAGCCCCTCATCAAGTTTTGCTGGTAATGGACGCTACCACAGGGCAAAATGGACTGGCTCAGGCTAAACATTTCACCGAAGCTGTGGACGTCACCGGTATTTTCCTGGCCAAGCTGGATGGCACAGCCAGAGGCGGCATAATATTTGCCATCTGCGACCAGTTAAACATACCCATTTCTTATATTGGTACTGGTGAAAAATTACAGGACATGGCTCCCTTTGATGCTGAGGTCTTTGTCAATGCCATTTTCTCTTAAACGGAAAGGAAAGGATAAATGCTTACTATCAGCATAGACCCCATTGCTTTCACCATTGGCCCCTTAACGATACGGTGGTATGGGATCATGATAGCTGTAGCGGTCGCGTTGCTATTAGTCATCACGATCAGGGAAGCAAAAAGGCTAGGCATCACGCGTGATATTTACAGCATTTCCTTCTGGGGTATTATTGGCGGCATTGTCGGAGCCCGGCTAGCATATGTAATCTACGACTGGGAGCATTTCGTAGCGAACCCCCAAGATATTATCGGCTTTGCTGGCCTTGCTCAAAACGGGATGATAGTCGGCGTCATTGTGGCAGCGTTGATCTATATGAGAGTAACGAGAATGCGCTTTTCCATGCTACTTAGCATAGGCGATGCCGTTGCTGTGGGGACTCCTTTAGCTCTAGGCATAGGCAGGATTGCTTGTACAATAAACGGCTGCTGCTCTGGCAAGCCCAGTCCTTTTCAGTATTTCCCGGGGGCTGTGATTTACACGCCTCGGGATGCCCTGGCTCCCGAGTATTGGGGGGTGCCGATTTACCCCACTCAGATGTATCATTTATTATGGGGCCTGATAGTTTTTGCTGTAGTTTGGCGACTTCGGGGAAAATTTAAACCCGAAGGCTGTCTTGCGTTCTTTTGTTTTTGCCTTTTCGCCGCCGGTGATTTTGGCGTGAGGTTTTTCCGTATTGGCGAACCATTGCTCTGGGGTCTTTATCACGCCCAAGTTCTGGACTTAGCAATATTGGCGGTATTTTTGCCCTGGCTTATTATCAGAATGCGCCGATTCAAAAAGCAGGCTTTGGTGACCGGGCTTGCTAACGAAGCTGAGCAGGAGCAAAGTCACGGAGATTAAGGCTCAGCACCTCCTTTCCATTCCAGCGACTTTTTTTCAGGTTATACACAATATCTACGTGAGATGGAATCTCTTCCCTTGTTCTCCGCGATTCAAAATCTACAGCTTGCCAGGTTATGTTTCCTTGTTTGAGTTTTAGTCTGAGCCATTCGCCCTGGTTGCCGAAGTTACGACACTCGATTACCTCGACCTGCCGAGTGAGAAAGGTCGGCTGTGGGTTGCCTCGACCAAAAGGGCTCAATTTTTTGATAAGGTTAAAGGTCTCTCCACTAAAAGTAGATAAGGGAAGCTCGGCATCAATCACTATTTCCGGGCGAAGGTCAAGCTGACCTAATTGGTCCGTAGCTAGTCTGGTAATACACTCCTCTAGCTGAGCTAAATTTTGGCGCGTTACGGTGAAGCCAGCGGCTAAGGGATGGCCACCAAAGGTAGTAAGCAGGTTATGGCATTCTCCTAAAGCAGCTGTGACATCGAATTCAGCTATGCTACGACAGCTACCCTGACATAGCTCAGGGCCTAAACTGATGATAATGGCAGGCTTGTAAAATTCATCTACGAGCTTGCCAGCAACAAGCCCGATAACACCGATGAAGTAGCTTTCGTCACCGTCTATAAGCACCGGCAGGTGTAGTTTGGCAGCTAGTTTCTCCCTCGCTCGGCTTAATACTTCCTTGGTTAATTTTTGCCGCTCGGCATTCCTTCTCTCTAGCTCCAGGGCCAGGAGGCGAGCTTCCTCTGGTGACTGAGTAGTGAGCAGCTGGTAGCTGGTGGAGGCATTGTCCATCCTGCCAGCAGCATTGAGGCGAGGTCCCAGTACCCAGGAGATATCTTCAGTATCAAGTTCACCTGGCTTCAGCCCGGCCAATTTACCCATTTCTTGAATTCCCACGCGGGAGCTATTATTAAGCTCTCTCAGCCCTTTCTTTACCAGGTACCGATTCTCACCAACGAGAGTAACTAAATCGGTAACAGTGGCTAAAACTACTAACTCCATCAATCCAGCTAGCCATTTCTCCCGGCTATCTTTATGGAATAGCGCTTGCAGAAACTTGAAGGCAACGCCAGCACCAGCCAAATCTGGATAGGGATACATCGAATCCTTTCGCTTCGGGTCAATTACAGCTACGGCTCGAGGCAGGCTCCCTAACGGAATGTGGTGGTCGGTGATAATCATATCCATTCCCATTTCTCGAGCCTGTTTTACCTCTGTAAGGTCAGTTACGCCACAATCAACAGTAATAACCAAACTAGCCCCCTGTGTCTGAAGCTTCTCCAGAGCTGAAATCTTTAATCCGTGGCCTTCGTTGACGCGGTCAGGAATATAGGTAATAACTTCAGCACCAAGCCTTGACAGTCCCTCGACAAGAATAACTATGGCTGTAACGCCATCAACATCAAAGTCACCGTAGACTGCAATCTTTTCCCGGGCAAGCACGGCCTTATAGACCCTGCTTACAGCCTGTGATATATCAGGAAGGAGGAAGGGATTACCCTCCAGCCTACGGTCAGCAGATAAAAAAGGGTCGATTTCTTCTGGCTTAACACCACGATTGTAGAGAAGTTGAGCAACTAGAGGAGAAAAGTCAGAAGCATTTAAGTATTCATCCGGCACCGGAGGCAGGATTTTCCATTGAGCCCGTTGATTCAATTTCGCACCTTAGTTTAATGCCCTTGGCTAGAATCGCTAACTATATCACAGAAAAGGCTTTAACAAAATGTTTTTGCGAGCGAAGCGAAGCCATCTCACATCCTTCTTAGAGATTGCCACGTCGCCTGCGGCTCCTCGCAATGACAGGTGGGGCTTCCTAATCAGCAAAACCACGTATTAAGCATAATTTGACCATTCCGCCAGACAATCAATATAATCCATATCAATGAGAGTAGCTTTCTACACATTAGGGTGTAAGCTCAATCAGGCCGAGACGGAATCTCTGGCTAATCGTTTTAGCCAAGCCGGATTTCAACTTGTATCCCCCGGTGACGGGGCAGATATTTATATTGCCAATACTTGCACAGTCACCCATATTGCCGACCGCAAGTCACGCCACTGGCTCAGGCTGGCAAGGCGAAGAAATCCCCAGGCCCTGATTATCGCCACTGGCTGCTATGCCCAAAGAAGTCGCCAAGAGCTAGCTCAGCTTGCTGACCTCGTAGTTGACAACACAGAGAAAAAGAACCTGCTGGCCCTTACCCAAACCCTCTCCCTTGAAGGGAGAGGACTGGGTGAAGGTGAAACAAAACAATCTCAGGTGCTTGCTGCCACCGTTAGGACTCGTAGCCTGATAAAGATTCAAGATGGCTGTCATAGCCCCTGCACATATTGCATTGTTCCCAAAGTAAGACCCCACGAATATTCCTTGCCCGCTTCCCAGATAATTGACGAGGTGAAGCAAAAGGTGGCCCTCGGTTACAAAGAAGTTGTTCTCACCGGGACAAAAGTTGGCAGCTATAAAGACAACGGCGCTGACCTCAGAGATTTGGTTCAGCGTATTCTCACCAGTACCGGCATCGAGAGATTACGTCTCTCGTCTTTGCAGCCTTCGGAAATATCCTCTGAATTTCTTGCCCTGTGGCAGGATGAAAAACTTTGTCGGCATTTCCACTTAGCGCTACAAAGTGGAAGCGAGACCGTGCTTCAAAGGATGAAGAGGAGCTACTCTCTGGACCAATATCAGAGAACAGTAAATTTGATTAAAGAGATGATACCAGAGGTAGCCGTCACTACAGATATCATGGTTGGTTTCCCCGGGGAAAGCGATGAAGAGTTTGAACAGAGCTACTCTTTTTGCCAGCAAGCTGGTTTCGCTAACATCCATGTTTTCCCCTTCTCACCCCGCCCTGAGACAGCGGCAGCCGGGATGCCCGAGCAGATAAAAGACAAAGTTAAAGCAGAGCGCAACCAGCGGATGCTAGGGCTATCCCAAAGCTGCCGGCGCAGCTTTTGTGAGCAGTTTTTGGGGCAAACTATGCCGGTTCTGTGGGAGAAGGAAACCGGTCCCGGAAGCGGCATATACTCAGGGCTAACCAGCAACTACATCAGGGTTTTTACTCACAGCGAAAAGTTCCTGAACAACGAGATAACACCTGTTAAACTGGTAGAATTTCATAACCAGGGAATATGGGGAGAGGTGATTGATGAAAATCCAGGTTAAGGTAAAGCCCAGTTCCAAGACTGAAGAGCTTAGCCGGGAAGGCGATAGCTTTATAGTCAAAGTCAAGGAACCGCCAA
The DNA here is from genome assembly GCA_030606765.1 of Dehalococcoidia bacterium. The sequence continues at coordinate 465 of JAUWFX010000018.1, read as the reverse complement.
AGGAAGGCAAGGCCAACCAGGCAGTCATCAAATTACTGGCAGAGCATTTCGGCGTTCCCCAAAGCCAAGTCAGGATTCTCAGCGGCCTTAGAAGCAGAAATAAAGTCGTTGAGGTTGGGAAGAGGTAGCGGGGCGAGATAGAACTGTCCTGCACTTACGCAAGGTAGCTAAATGGGAGGTGGCATAATGCGTGAAGCTCTTCGAGGCGAAGGCTGGCTCGGTGGCTAAACTTAGAAAATCCTGCTTCTAAATCCTCATAAAACATGTAGGTGATTTTGTTTTCTAAAAAAACGCTACAAGTCTTCTTCGGTTATAACCCTGATTCCGTTTCTCTTCAATAATGCTGTGGTAACGCCGTCGCCATCAATCAGTTTCCGGGAAAATGTGCCATCGTATATTTGCCCACAGCCACACGATGGGCTTCTGGATTTTGCTATAAATTCTTTGATATGGAATAGCTTGGCA
>JAUWFX010000123.1 GCA_030606765.1 Dehalococcoidia bacterium | reverse complement strand
GTATGTCAGGGATGGAGGGCAGGTCTACGAAGCTGCCAAGAGGTATTATGCCGAAAACATGATGCCCTTCCGCACCACAATTCAGAAGAACCTGGAGAAGGTAAAGGACTACGCGATTGACATCATTGCTCCCAGCCATGGGCCTATGCACGATAGACCTGAGTTTATCCTGAAGGCCTATCATAGCTGGGCATTCGACGAACCAAAAAACATCGTGGTACTGCCCTACATCTCGATGCACGGCAGCACCCGCAAGATGGTGGAATACTTTGTCGGAGCTTTAGCCCAGAGAGGCGTGACGGTGAAACAGTTTGATCTTACGGTGACCGATATCGGGAAACTGGCCATGGCGCTGGTGGATGCGGCGACAGTTGTTATCGGGACACCTACTGTTCTCGCCGGTCCCCATCCGAACGTTGCCTATGCTGCCATCCTGGCGAATGCCCTGAGACCCAATCTTAAATTCATCTCCATCATCGGCTCCTATGGTTGGGGAGGTAAGGCAGTTGAGCAACTGGCAGCGATGATTCCCAACCTGAAGGTAGAAATACTGGAACCGGTGTTGAGCAAGGGCTTTCCGAAGGAAGCCGATTTCAAGGCACTGGATAGTCTGGCAACTACTATTGCCGAAAAACACAGAGAGCACCAATTTGCCTAGCAGTTGTTTTTGCCATAGGGCATACTTTAGACAAGAAGAATAACCAAGGAGGAAGGAATGGACAGAGATAAAATCATTGCTTTACTAAATGAAGACCTTGAAGGTGAACATACTGCCATTATTCAGTACCTGACCCATGCCTATGCTATGGGCGAAGGTGAGATGGCTTGTGAGATTGAGGCAATCGCCAGGGAGGAAATGCGCCACCTGGACTGGCTGGCTGAGACTATAGTTGAACTGGGTGGTACCCCCAGCTTAGAGCGGGGTAAGATGCGCATGGATGGCGAGTCAGTGGCTGATTGGATGAGAAACAACGTGATACTAGAAGAGGATGGCATGAACCTATATAGGGAGCACATTAAGCTCATTGATGCTCCTAAAATCAAACGATTATTGAAGCGTATCCTATCTGACGAAGAATCGCACCACGATGATTTCAAGCACTTCGTGGACAAGGCGCAGAAGGAAGGGGCTAAAGACCTGAGAGGCGTTCGTCAGGACAGGGTTGCTCAAATTCTTGATTGGGGCATTGAGCATGAGTATACTGTCATCCTCCAGTATCTACTTCATTCTTATATGACAACCAATGAAGATGTTAAGGAAGAAATGCAGGACCAAGCCATCAACGAAATGCAGCATTTAGGCTGGCTCGCCGAGGAAATGGTTGATAGTGGAGGTAACCCCAAAATTAAGCACACCGAGGTTGACCAGTCAACCAAGACTGCTGATATGCTCCGAGCCGATATCAAGGTTGAGAAGGAGGTAGCTGACGGCTATGACCGCGCTGCCAAAGAGGTTGAAGAGACAGACCTGAAAAAGCTTCTGCTTCGGATAAGAGACCACGAAGTATACCACACTGAGGTATTCAGCGACCTGCTCAAAGAGGAGGAGGAATAATGGCTTACACGGCAAAGGACTATAGTAATCTGATAGGAATAGAGGGCTTCAGTGAAACCCTGCTCAAAAATCACTTTACCCTTTACCAAGGCTATGTGACTAACATCAACAAGCTAATGGACTCGCTTGCTGCTATGTTGAAAGAAGGCAAGGTCGGCACCCCGGAATACGCTGAGTTGAAGCGGCGGCTGGGTTTTGAATTCAATGGCATGCGGCTCCACGAGTACTACTTTGACAATCTTGGCGGGAAGGGAGTTTTAGACAAATCAGGCAAGCTGGCAAGGAAGCTAGCCGAGGACTTTGGTAGCTACGAAGACTGGGAAAGGGATTTCAAGGGCACGGGAGCAATGCGCGGCATCGGCTGGGCTATTCTGTATCAGGACAATACGACTGGAAAACTTATCAACCTGTGGATTAATGAGCACGAGACCGGTCATCTTGCTGGTTGTATTCCCATCCTGGTAATGGATGTCTTCGAGCATGCCTTCATCACCGATTACGGGCTGAAACGGGCTGACTATATAGAAGCCTTCTTCAAGAACATAAATTGGAAGGTAGTGGAAGGTCGGTTGAAATGGGTAACCTAGAGCAACTTTGCCCGGTGTGCGGTTGTGTTATCACCGACAAAGCCTATGAGAAGGGGGTGTATTAGAGGTGTCTATTTCTTTTTCTGGCAGTGAGCTTATCAACATAGCCATTGGTATTGAGAGGAGGGGCATTGCCTTCTACGATATCATGACCAGGTCAACCGAGAATACCATGGCTCGTGATGTTTTTCAGCATCTAGCTGATATGGAACGAGAGCATATCCAGACTTTTCAGGGTATGCTAAGCGAAGCCGATAGATACCAGCCTTCAGAGGCCTATACTGGGGAATATGCTGCTTATCTTCAGGCGCTGGTTGACAGCGCTGTTTTCAGTGATAACATGGTCACCAGCGAGATAACGACACGGGTGGAGACTGATATTGAGGCTCTGGAACTAGCTATCGGGGCGGAAAAGGATTCTATACTATTTTACTACGAGATGAGAGATATAATGCCCCGGGGAGTACAGCCGACGGTAAACAAAATAATAACTGAGGAAAAGTCGCATCTCAGGCAACTCTCCGAGCTAAAGAAGAAACTGACTCCCCTTTAATAGTCAGTAACCGATGGGAAGCTATCATACTTGAAGCAAAGAATCGGGCACTGTTCTTTGCTGGCAGCACTGATGAAAAAATGCTTCAAGCCGCACCTCTTGCCCCGGGTCTCTGTTGCCGTCAACGACGAGATTGAACACGGGAAGTCCATCGTGCCGGTTGCGAAATTGGTGGAAAAGGGAGCTGACAATAATGCCGGGCATACAGCCGAAGGGCATAATGTTAACGACCCCGTTGAAACCGTGCTCGGCATATTCCACGGCGCGTCCCATACTTAGAATTGCCTCGCCCTCTATCTCATCGCTTAGATAGGTGCCGCCTCGGGTTAAAACTTCCGATGTCGGCAGCTCATGGCTGAAATACCTAAGCGCTCCATCAAATTGCTGTCTCAATTGCTCAGCCGCCCTTTCCTGAAACCTCTCAGTTAACTTCTGTTTGGCGTACCCTTTCCAGTCCCTTTCAAGCCGGTATCGCCGCCTTCGCTGGTAATCAATATAGTGTATCCATTCCTCAAAAGGCGGTAGCGAACATTCAGCACCAAGGGCTTCCAGTTTACGAACAATGAAGTCGTTGGTGAATTGATTGCTTCGGACAAAGATTTCTCCGACCAGACCGATGTGTGGCTTGCTAACGCTCTTGTCAATCTTTACCGCCTCAAAAGCATACCTGAGGCGCCTGGCAAGTGTCTCAAGACCGTTGCCTCCCTGCTCAACAAGTTTTACCAGCAACTCCAGCCATTCCTGGTAAATGGCATCGGCTTCTCCCTTGTTGACTTCGTAGGGGCGTCTTTCAAGAAGCATTTTCTGCATCAAGTCCAAAATGACAACCCCGCGCCAGGCAAGCAGCTTAAAGTCTGAACCTATACTGGCGACGTGCTGGTGATAACTCCTGGTCTGGTCAAGGAGAAGGATAGGGACTTCCTCCAGACCAAGTTCATCAAGGACAATTCTATGGAGCTTATTATATTGCCCGAAGCGGCACGGTCCGCTGGCACTAGCCATGGCAAAGGCAGCTTGGCGAGGGTCAAAATCAGGGGAAAGGGTCTTCTTGACGATGTCGCCGGTGGTAATGATAGCCGGCAAACATTCCTTGCCACTGGTATATTTTCTGCCCAGTTCCAAACTGAGTTCATCTGCCATTGGCAGTGCTTCTGCGGCAACGCCAAAGTATCTCATCGCTGCGGCAATGATTGGCACATGGTCTGACATATATGGGCAGTATACTGTTCTGTCACGGGCATGGGCGAAGCTGGATACCGGGATGGGCTTGCTTACCCCTCGGGTTCTAGCATTGCGTATGGTGTCGAGGAATGCCTCACAGCGGGTAATAATGCCGACATCAGCTGAGTGCTCATCAATTTCTATGGTAAGAAAAGGCTTGCCCTCGGTCTCTTTAGTGAAAAACTTAAGCAGGTAGGAATCAGGACCGCAGCCGAAGTTGGTCAGATAAAGTCCGAACAATCGCGGATCGCCGGCAATCATTCTGGCAGCAGCCAGAATCTTCTGCCCTGACTTCCAGTACATATTGGGATGGACGGAGGTAACCTCCTCGGCAAACAATTGGAGGGGCAGGAAGTCCAGGGGAATCGCCAGCACGCCGAGTTCACGCAGCTTCTCCGGTAAGTCCAGTGTCATTCCCGGGTCACAGGTGTTATAGGGTCGCCCGATGATGACGACAGCCTTTTCGTCAGGCTTTAACTGTGATAGGACTTCCTGACCGCGTCTTTGCTGCCATTCGTTGAATGAATCAAGCGCTTTAAAGCCAGCACCGATAGCCTTCCTCACTAACCCTCGGTCAGAGACGCCCATCTCATCTGCCAGTTGGAGTAATGCCTTTTCCACCCATTTGCGACCCCGGTCAGCATGAAACACTGGATTGAGCACCTTCGGTCTGTTATCAGGATGAGCGGGGGATGCTTGTTCAATCTGAATAGAACTGCGAATGGTGAACGGAAGCCCCTGAGTCAGCGGGCAATTCCATGACTTGTCAAAATCGTCGGTTAGTTTCTCCATCGTGCACTGAACAGGCAGGAAAAGGAAATCAGTACCTTTCTCCAGCAGGTTCAGCACATGTCCGTGGGCTACCTTTATCGGGAAGCACGGTTCCTCAACAACGTTCTCCACGCCCTGGCGGATAATGTGGCGATTGGTTGAATCAGACACGACCACCTGAAATCCAAGTTCAGTGAAAAATGCTTTCCACAGCGGGAACAGTTCGTGAAAGAATAGGGTTCTCCCAATGCCAACCGTCTTGCCATTGGGAACATCTGGGCTGTCCTCTGGATAGGCACTCATCAAGGCCTGGTAACGCTCATCAAAAAGCCGTGGGATTTTTGATGACCGGCGCCGTCGTTTCTTTTTTGGGCTATCATATTTACCACAGCGTGAACCATAAAAGAGTGGTGTCTCACTCTCAAAAGTGACCCTGTGAACTTCACACCGATTCGGACATCCCTGGCACTCAAAAGACGAAAGTTCGTATTTCCTATCCCTAAGGTCAAAACCGCAAAAGCGTGTCTGTTTGCCAGTTCTGTCCATTTCTTCCATCGCCAGCATCGCCACCCCAATAGCCCCAAGTATATCGTGATGGGGGGGAACCAGAACTTTCTTGCCTAGCACATTCTCAAAGGCTGCCTTGACTGCCCTGTTGAACGCCACACCGCCTTGAAAAAGTATCTGATTGCCGATACGATGGTCTTCTACAACCTTGTTGAGGTAGTTC
>JAUWFX010000028.1 GCA_030606765.1 Dehalococcoidia bacterium | reverse complement strand
TGCGATTTCTTGGGTTCCCACTTAGCTACAACCGACCTGTATGTCAGGGATGGGGGGCAGATCTATGAAGCCGCCAAGAGATATTATGCCGAAATCATGATGCCCTTCCAAACGAATATCCAGAAGAACCTGGTGAAAATAAAGGACTACGCGATTGACATTATTGCTCCCAGCCACGGCCCCATGCACGATAGGCCTGAGTTTATCCTGAAAGCCTATCATAGCTGGGCATTCGACGAACCAAAAAACATAGTGGTCTTGCCTTATATCTCCATGCATGGCAGCACCCAAAAAATGGTGGAATATTTTGTTGGAGCCTTGGCTGGCAAAGGTGTCACGGTTAAGCAGTTCAACCTGGCGGCAACTGATATTGGGAAACTGGCCATGGCATTGGTGGATGCAGCCACTTTGGTCATTGGCACGCCTACTGTTTTGCTTGGTCCACATCCCAATGTTGCTTATGCTGCACTTCTAGCTAATGCCCTAAAACCCAAACTCCAGTTCATCTCCATTATCGGCTCCTATGGCTGGGGCAGCAAGGCTGTAGAACAGCTCAGCGGAATGATTCCCAACCTAAAAGTGGAGGTACTGGCTCCCGTGATAAGCAAGGGATTTCCCAGAGAAGAGCATTTCAAAGCCCTGGACAACTTGGCTAACACCATCGCAGAAAAGCATAAAGAGCGCGGCTTTGCCTGATGATGTCTTACTAGGAAAGGAGGCAGGATGTCCAAAGCAGTGATAATCTATGACTCCAGGAGTGGCAATACCGGGATGATGGCGAGGGTGGCTTGAAACAGTGTCAGGAGTTTGGAAAGAAGATTGTTGAGAAAATAACACAAGAAGAAGGAAGGTGATGGAATTGTGAACTAAGGTTGAAGCTGTGCTAAATGTGACGGAATCAAAAAAGGAAATTGCCTAATCTTACAAACTAAGGAGGTAGGGAAATGAAATTTGGAGACATTTTAAAAGGAAAGGAAGCTGAAGGGAAGGAAAAACACGTCCCAATAATCGAGGTTGGTAAAGGAAAGGGTGAGGCAGGTGTAGATATTATCCATGTAGTGGTGGGTAAAGAAGTGCCTCATCCCAACACTGTGGAACATCATATTGCCTGGATAGAGCTTTATGGAGTGATGAAAGATGGACAGGTAATAAACCTGGGCAGGTCTGCCTTTGCCCCGTCCTATACCAATCCCAACGTCAGGTTTCAGGTGCCAGTGGAGCAATTTAAAGCCTTCTGCGCTGTCTCTTATTGCAACATACACGGCGTCTGGGAAAACTGTTTGGAAATCTAAAAAAGGAGGCAAACATGGAAGAGATAAAAGAACAAATAGGTCACATGCCCCGGATAGGCGAGCCGGCACCAGCTTTTGAGGCAGTTACCACTCATGGGGTACTCAAGCTGGAAGATTTCAAAGGAAGCTGGCTAATTCTCTTTTCTCACCCGGCGGATTTTACCCCGGTGTGCACTACTGAGTTCATCGCTTTTAGCGAGATTCATCCCGAACTGCAAAAACGGGGAGTAGAGCTGCTGGGCCTTAGTGTAGATAGTGTCTCTTCGCATATCGCCTGGGTGCGCAATGTGGAGGAGAAAACCAAGGTAAAGATACCATTCCCCATTATCGCTGACCTCAGCAAGGAGGTTTCTCTGGCCTATGGCATGATTCACCCCGGTCAGAGCAAGACCGAGACTGTCCGATGCGTGTTCATAATCGACCCTAACCAGGTTATCAGGACAATACTGTACTACCCGCTGACCACCGGCAGGACCATGGATGAGATACTGAGAATAATAGATGCATTACAAACGACGGACAAGAATGCTGTGGCTACTCCAGCTAACTGGCGGCCGGGCGACATGGTAGTGGTGCCACCGCCAAACACCCAGGAAATGGCTGAAGAGAGACTCAAGCAGGGGTACGAGTGTACGGATTGGTATCTCTGCAAAAAGAAGCTGTAAACAAAATAGGAGGAGAATATGGCATGTATTAGCCCTGATGGTAAACCTACTGAGTCAGGTTCCAAGATGCTCCGTGCGCTACAGGCAGGGTTGAAGTCTCCTGAAGAAATCGCCAGAGATACTGGGCTGCCCCTATTCAGGGTGAGAAGCGGCCTCCGTGAACTTACTCAGGCTGGACTAGCTGACCAAAAAGAAGATAGGTACAAGCTTAGTGAAAAGGGAGCCGAGCTGATAAAGTAATATCCCAGGCAATTTTGAATGTATATAGGGGGTATCTTACCCTCACAAAACCAACAATTTGTTGGTGAGGAGGGTTAAGTGTCTATCGCGATGAAATAGACAAGAAAGTTGGCGACACAGGAGGGACAAATGGACAAGGATAAGATTATTGCTTTACTAAATCAGGACCTTGAGGGCGAACACGCAGCCGTCATTCAATATTTGGTCCACGCCTATGCCATGGGTGAGGGCGAGATGGCCTGTGAAATCGAGGCTATCGCCCGGGAGGAGATGCGCCATTTTGACTGGCTGGCTGAGACTATAGTCGGCCTTGGCGGCACTCCCAGCCTTGAGAGGGGAGACATGCGCACGGGTGGCGAGTCGGTTCCCGATTGGATGAAAAACGATGTTCTGCAAGAGAAAGATGGCATTGCCTTATATGAGGAACACATTAAAGCCATCGGCGACCCTAAGATAAGGCGGCTGTTGCAGCGAATTTTCTCCGATGAAAAATCACACCGAGGCGACTTCGAACACTTTGTAACTAAAGCCCAAAAGGAAGGGGCTAAGGATTTAAGGGGCTCTCGGCAAGACAAGGTTGCCCAGGTTCTAAACTGGGGCATCGAGCATGAATATACCGTTATCCTTCAATACCTTCTCCATTCCTATATGACGCGCAACAAGGATGTCAAGAAGGAAATGGAGGACCAAGCTATAAACGAGATGCAACATCTGGGATGGCTGTCTGAAGAGATGGTTGACAAAAAAGGCAGTCCCAGGATTGAGCATATTGAGGTTGATAAATCCACCAAGACCGCTGATATGCTTCGGGCCGATATCAAGATTGAGAAAAAGGTGGCGGCTGAATATGACCGCGCTGCCAAAGAAATTAAAGAGCCTGACCTGAAAGAGCTTCTTACCCGGATAAGGGACCACGAAGTATACCATGCCGATGTATTCAGCGACTTGCTGAAGGAAGAGGAAAAGCGAGGCTAATTGGTATGTTGAGATGGCAACGGAATGCCAGCTCGAGCCTCGGCAATGGGAGGAGAGAGCAACCCCAGCAATTGACTAATGTGTTGTGAAGCTGGAAGTAGCGGCATCTTAGTGGAAATTTAGGTCGCTTCACCATAAACTGCAAATCCCGAAAAATCTAAAAGATTAAGACATGGGGTGGGGAAAAGATAATGGCTGATAAGACTAATTCCAAGAAGGCTGACAAGGCTTCAATCCATATAACCGGGATGACCTGCACTACCTGTGCAGCTACTATCAAGAAGGGTCTTTCCCAGACTCCTGGTGTGGAACAAGCTGATGTTAACTTCGCTTCGGAGAAGGCTTCAATAGAATACGATCCCAAGAAGGTAGACCTTGCCAGGATTAAGAATACCGTCGCGCAATTGGGGTATGGGGTCGCCACCAGGAAGTCCATATTCCCGGTAAGCGGAATGACCTGCGCTTCCTGTGTTGCCCGAGTAGAGGAGGCTCTCTCCAGCGTGCCGGGGGTGATTTCAGCCAGTGTGAATCTGGCCTCGGAGAAGGCTACCGTGGAGTACCTGGAAGGAACGGGGCTGGCTGACATGAGACGGGCGGTAAAAGACGCCGGCTATGAACTTGGCCCCGAGGCGCAGGCTCTGGAGGACGTGGCCACTGCTGCCCAGCGGGAGATTCGAGTTCTCCGGAACAGATTTATTATCGCTGCTATCCTCACCGCATCAATCATGGCCCTAGGCTGGGGTCCTTCCTTTGTTGGCAAGTCCTATCTACTATTAGCTTTGGCTACGCCAGTGCAGTTCTGGGCGGGTCTGAGATTCTACCGAGGGGCATGGGGAGCCCTGAAACATAGAACCTCTGATATGAATACCCTGATTGCAGTAGGTACCTCGGTAGCTTACTTCTACAGCATGATAGCCGTTATTTTCCCCGGCCTTTTTGCAACTGGTGTAGTGGAACCCCACTTATACTTCCATACCTCAGCGGCGATCATAACCTTGATTCTTCTTGGCCGTTTTCTGGAAGCTAGAGCCAGAGGACAGACCTCGGAAGCAATAAAGAAGATTATCGGTATGCAACCTAAAACCGCTCTAGTTATCCGTGAGGGCGAGCAGAGGGAGATTCCCGTTGAAGAGGTTCAGGTTGGTGATTTTATCCTGGTACGTCCTGGCGAGAGGGTGCCCGTAGATGGCATAGTTCGCCAGGGCTATTCCAGTGTTGATGAGTCCATGATTACCGGGGAGAGTATCCCTGTGGAGAAAAAGGTAGCTGATGAGGTGATTGGTGCCACTATTAACAAGACTGGCAGCCTTGAAATCGAAGCAAGCAAGGTGGGTAAGGATACAACGCTGGCTCATATCGTCAGAATGGTGGAGGAAGCACAGGGAAGCAAAGCTCCTATTCAGCGTCTTGCTGATGTTATCGCCAGCTACTTTGTGCCAGCAGTGATTGGCATTGCCATCGTGACCTTCGTAGTCTGGTATTTCGTGGGACCAGCTCCAGCCCTCACCTTCGCCTTTCTTAACTTTGTCGCCGTGCTCGTTATCGCCTGCCCCTGCGCCTTGGGGCTGGCCACTCCCACTGCGATTATGGTCGGCACGGGCAAGGGAGCCGAGCATGGGATTCTCATCAGGAATGGCGAGGCTCTGGAGAGGGCTCACCAGATAAACACTGCTCTCCTGGATAAGACAGGCACTCTGACCAGTGGCGAGCCTGTGGTGACTGACATAATCTCTGCTCATTCCTTCTCTCAGGAAGAGGTCCTCCAGCTAGCTGCCTCCGCTGAACATAACTCAGAGCACCCACTTGGTGAGGCTGTGGTCCAGGCTGCTCTAGAGAAGAAGTTGGAATTATCTCCGTCCTCAGATTTTAATGCCATCCCAGGGCAGGGCATAGAGGCTTCGGTGAAGGGCAAGAAGCTTTTTCTGGGCAACCTCAAGTTAATGAAAGAACGAGGCTTTTCTCTAAACGGGCTGGAGAAAGAAGCCGCTGAACTCCTTGAAGGAGGTAAGACAGTAATGTTCCTGGGGCGAGATAGCCAAGTAGCAGGAATCATTGCCTTAGCTGATACCCTAAAACCAGGCGCCAAAGAAGCGCTCCAAGCGCTGCGAAAGATGGGTATTGAAACAGCTATGCTCACCGGGGATAACCGGCGCACGGCAGAAGCTATTGCTCGAGAGGCGGGTATTGACCGTGTCCTGGCTGAGGTGCTCCCTGAGCATAAGACCAGAGAGGTCAAGAAATTACAAGAGGAGGGAAAGGTGGTGGCAATGGTGGGCGATGGAATTAACGATGCTCCGGCATTAGCCCAGGCGGATGTTGGTATCGCTATTGGTACGGGTACCGATGTTGCCATGGAGACTGGAGATATTACCCTGATTAGAGGAGATTTGATGGGAGTGGTAACCGCTATATCCCTGAGCAAGCGGACCATGAGGACTATCAAGCAGAACCTCTTCTGGGCCTTTGCTTACAATATTGCTCTAATCCCAATAGCAGCTGGGGTATTGTATCTTGCCTTCGGGAATGTAGGTGTACCCTCTGGGCTTCGTTTCATCTTGGGTGAGTATGGTTTCTTGAATCCGATTCTGGCCGCAGCAGCCATGGCGGCTAGCTCCATCACTGTCGTATCAAACTCCCTGCGTCTAAGGAGGTTTAAGACAGTCAGACTTGGCACTTAATGAGAGGAGGTGCTCAATGGCCATAGACCCAGTTTGCAAGATGCAGGTACAGGAAGCTAAGGCAGCAGCTACTTCCTCGTATAAAGGAAAGAAATCCTACTTTTGTGCTGCTGGTTGTAAGAAGGCTTTCGACCGGAACCCTGAGAAGCACCTCGTTGAGGAAAAATAAATTTACAGGGGGTTAATAATATGTGGAAGTGTACTAATTGTCATCACGTAGAACTCAGCACCGACAAACCTCACCGCTGCCCGGTCTGTGGTGCTGAGGCAGAGAAGCTCATCCCGCATGAGGTGTCCGGGATAAAAGGGACTAAGACCTTGAAGAATCTTAAAGCTGGTTTCGTGGCCGAGTCCCAGGCAAATCTGAGGAACTTGGCTTTTGCCATGAAGGCTGAGCAAGAGGGCTATTCTCAGGTTGCGAGGTTGTTCCGTGCTATCGCTGAAGCTGAGTCAGTCCACGCCTTCAACCACTTCCGCCTTCTGGACGCTGTGTCCAGCACCCAGGAGAACCTTGAGAGTGCCTTTGAGAGGGAAAACTTGGCTGCCAGCACTTATCCTCAATTCATTAGAGAGGCAAACGAGGAAGGTAATACGAGCGTGGCGACGGTCCTGGGTTATTCCCGCGATGTGGAGAAGGGGCACGCCAAGCTCTATAAGAAGGCGCTGGCGCATACGATGGCTGAAGAGGAGACCGAGTACTACGTCTGCCAGGTCTGCGGCCACGTCTCCGACGGCGTCCTCCCTGATGAATGCCCTATTTGTGGCGCTCCCAAAGAGAAATTCCGGAAGGTAGTCTAGCCGGGTGAGCAAAAATTTGCTTAATAGCTCGGATTTATGAAAGGGGGTGTTCTATGAGTAAGTTTATAGAGGTAGCTAAAATAGAAGAACTGAAAAGCGAAACAATGAAGATGGTAATTGCAGAGGGGCGAGAAATCCTCCTGACCAGGGTTGGAGATAAGTACTACGCCGTTGATAATCGCTGTCCCCATATGAAGGGCGACTTATCACAGGGTAAACTCGAAGGGACTGTGGTCACTTGTCCCCTGCATGGCTCTCGATTTGATATCAGTAATGGGCAGGTGGTGCGTTGGTTAAAGGGAGGGCTGATGTCGAAGCTCGGTAGTGCACTCAAGATGTCCAAGGCCCTTAAGGTGTACAATGTTAAGGTTGAAGATGGCAAGGTGCTGGTTGAATTTTAGTGCTGGCTTGAAAAAGGAAGGGTGAGGAAGGATATATTTGCGACCAACTAAGTTAGCTTGCGCAGCAGATGAAATAACAACGCCAGCACCTGATAAGGGCAAAACAATATTGGGCAAGGGTTGGAAGGGTGAGTTTCTCTTTCTAGGGAGGCCTGCCAAGAATAATTGAAGGAGGTCAAGCTATGGCTGAATTATCTTTACCATTTGAGTCCAGATATTTTCCTCTGAAGAAATTCCTCAATGTCTACCAAAGGTCTATGGAGAAGCCAGAGGAGTTCTGGGCTGAACAGGCACGCCAGTTAGATTGGTTTAGAACCTGGGACAAGGTACTGGAATGGGAGCCGCCTTTTGCCAGGTGGTTTGTAGGAGGGAGGTTGAACGCATCACATATATGCGTTGACCGTCATGCTAAGACCTGGCGAAGGAGCAAGGTAGCCATATACTGGGAAGGTGAGCCAGGCGATATAAGGGTTTTAAGCTATTCTACGCTATATCGTGAAGTCAACAGATATGCCTCAGTCTTAAAGAACTGTGGCGTAGGTGATGGGGACAAGGTTGTCTTATATCTGCCCATGATTCCCGAGCTGCCTATTTTCATGCTGGCATGTGCCAGGATTGGCGCCATCCATACGGTGATTTTTTCCGGTTTCAGTGCTCAGGCATTGGCTGACAGGATCAATGATATACAAGCCAAGTTACTAGTAACTGCCGACGGGGGATTTCGAAGGGGGAAGATAATCCCGCTGAAGAGTATAGTCGATGAGGCCTTAACAAAGTGCCCTTCAGTGGAGAGGGCTATTGTGGTTAAGAGAGCGGATGTTCCGGTCACTATGAAGTCATCAAGGGACTTCTGGTTGCGTGACTTGCTTGATAGCGCAGCACACTTTGTGGAACCAGAGCCGGTAGAGTCGAACCACCCTCTCTATATACTATATACCTCGGGTACCACGGGCAAGCCTAAAGGGATTGTCCACAGCACCGGGGGCTATCTAGTCCAGAACTATTCTGCTTATAAGTGGGTTTTCGACCTTCGAGAGGAATCAGTCTACTGGTGTACTGCTGACGTCGGTTGGGTTACCGGGCATAGCTCAATAGTATATGCCCCGCTGGCACATGGGGCAGCCATAGTCCTTTATGAGGGGGCTCCCGACTATCCTACGATTGAGAGATGGTGGGATATTATCGAGAAATACGGAGTTAGCGTGTTTTACACCTCACCTACAGCCATCAGGATGTTCATGGGATACGGAGAAGAGATGCTAAATAAGCATAACCTCAGCAGTCTGGAGCTGTTAGGGAGCGTGGGAGAGCCCATTAATCCTGAGGCCTGGCTCTGGTTTTACCGCCATGTCGGTGGTGAGAGATGCCCCATCGTTGATACCTGGTGGCAGACTGAAACCGGTGGCATCATGATTTCACCTTGCCCTGGTATAGAGTGTGTGCCTCTGAAGCCTGGCTCAGCAACTTTACCACTGCCGGGGGTAGAGGCTGATATAGTTGGTGAGGATGGCAAGCCAGTGCCGCCGGGGCAGAGGGGTTTGTTGGTAATAAAGAGACCATGGCCCGGGATGCTCCTTGGCATACATGGAAACCCGGAACGCTACAAGGAAGCCTACTGGTCACGGTTTCCCGGCGTTTACTATACCGGCGACTACGCCGTAAAGGACAAAGATGGATACTTCTGGGTCTTGGGAAGGGCTGACGAGGTGCTCAAAATCGCCGGACATAGAATCGGAACTGCTGAGTTAGAGGACGCTGCCATCTCACATCCTCAGGTAGCTGAGGCAGCAGTTGTGGGTAAAGAGGACCCGGTGAAAGGCGAGAGAATCGTCATCTTTGCCAGGCTCAAAGAAGGTGTTGACCCTTCTCCGGACCTGAAAAAAGACATTGCTGGTCACATGCGAAAGGTAGTAGGGCCTATAGCAGTTCCTGATGAGGTTCATTTTGCCGCCAAGCTACCCAAGACAAGGAGTGGCAAAATTATGCGGCGGGTTTTGAAGGCTGTGGCCAATAATACCAGCCTAGGTGACCTCACAACTCTGGAAGACGAAAGCTGCGTGGAGGAAATAATCAAGGCCTATCAAGAGCTCAAAGAAGAGAAGGAAAAGAAGAAGTAAGATGTCGTCAGATATTAATTCCCTATTGAACGGAAAATCAAAATTAAACAGCGTAGCTATAGGCCAGGAGGTGTAAAATGGAAAAGAACCTTGGGACAGAGCTTGCGGTTAACAATGTATCTACTGAACTCAACCCCTTCGCCGAGGAGTTTTTAACTCGAACTGTGGTCGCTGTAGTCTCTTGCTTGAAAGGAGCTGAAAACATACGGGACCTGGAACTTTATCTGGAGCGAGGAGATGTCAAGCTCGTCGTCAATGGGAATGAACTTCCCCTTACCCCTTTCCCCAGTGATATTATCACCAACACAATAACCGGTTTGGTCTCTTCATTAAAGGGGGTGGGCAAAATAGATAGTTTGAAGATTAACGTTAAGGCACACTAGTCAAATTATTGATACAAAAGTCACATACAACAAGGGTGGCGGTTTTTAAAATTGGATAATATTTAAGGTAATTTCCGGCGACGATAAACAATAAGAGTTTAGAAAAGAAGGCAAAGATGACAGAGCAGCTATGTCCGGTTTGTGGTTGCACCATCGCGGGAGCGGGCTACGAGAAGGAGGGCGTTAAGTATTGTTGTGAGCCCTATGCCACCGGTAGTGGGCCTTACAAGTGTGGATGCTGCCACCCCGTTGAAGAAGAGAAAGAAAAGCATTAGATGGGGTCATGTCTATGCGAGACAGATAGCAATGGAAGCTGTGTTATTCAAAGAATAAATAAAGTCTTCTTTGGAGACTGAAAAACATGGTTAATCAACGACTGATGAAAGTTACAATACATTGGCTGTTGACAGTTGTGGTAATAATCTGTCTCATCACTGGATTTGGTATTACTGAGTACAGAATTGTTGAACCTCTAACATTTGGACTATTGACTAAGAGTCTGGCTCATAAAATTCATATAAATTTAGAAATTCCTTTCATAATTTGTTAATCTTGCATATCTGGCTCCTGCCACTGTTAAAATACTTCAAATCGAAAAAACTGGGGAATAAGTGATTGGTCTTGTCTTTCCCGAATAAAGACCAAAGGTATTTGAGGATATGATAGCTTTCCTGCAAAACCTCCACCCTGTAATCCAGGCTCTTTTGGCGACATGTTTCACCTGGGCAATGACCGCTCTCGGAGCAGCCACAGTATTTGTGGCTAGAGATGTAAGCAAGAGGGTGCTCGACACAATGCTTGGCTTTGCCGGAGGTGTGATGATTGCCGCCAGCTACTGGTCCTTGCTTGCTCCGGCCATTGAAATGTCTGAAGGGGGAAACCTTCCCGTCTGGGTTCCACCCGCAGTGGGCTTCCTCATCGGAGCTATTTTCTTACTGGGTATTGATAAGGTACTTCCTCATCTCCACCTTGGCTTTCCCATTGAGGAGGCCGAAGGTATCAAGACATCCTGGCGGCGCAGCACCCTGCTTGTCCTCGCCATAACTCTGCACAATATCCCTGAGGGTCTTGCAGTCGGAGTTGCCTTTGGAGCTGTTGCTGCTGGTTTTCCCGCAGCTACTTTACCGGCTGCTATCGCCTTGGCTATCGGCATCGGGATTCAGAACTTTCCCGAAGGGCTAGCAGTCTCCATGCCTCTTCGTCGGGAAGGTCTGTCTCGGCGGAGGAGTTTCTGGTACGGCCAGCTATCGGGGTTGGTTGAGCCCATCGCCGGAGTTATCGGGGCTGCCGCTGTTATCCTGGCAAGGCCCATCTTACCGTATGCTCTGGCTTTTGCCGCCGGTGCTATGATCTTCGTTGTGGTTGAAGAGCTAGTTCCTGAGTCTCAGCGTGGTGGCAATACCGATTTAGCCACCATGGGAGCCATAATAGGTTTTGTGGTAATGATGGTGCTCGATGTCGCCTTTGGTTAGTCTACATGAAGGAATACCTGAAGGACATTGATTAACAACCTATTCACGTGCCGAAAACTTCCGTAGGGGAATCCCTTGTAGTCTCCCGCAAATTGGGAGGGGACGAGTCCCTCCCCTACGATAGTACTTTTAAACAGCCTCGGGGCCCAGATCTATCCAATGCCAATGAAGCGCGACAAATGCTCCCCTTGTCATTGCGAGCGCAGCGTGGCAATCTCATTACCCCTCCACGGGATTGCTTCGGCTGACTCCGTCAGCCTCGCAACGACATGCGGTAATAGTAATCAGTCTCCATTATGTGGGTTTTGACAGGTTTGTTAGCTAATGGTATTATAACTTATATAAAGTGTGGATTATAGCCAAAGTTAATGATAACAAAATGGTCAATTCGGTTGGGAAGGGGACTTAGGGGGTGGTAATAAGTGGATGCCACCGATAGTTGGCTTTTATTAGCCTTTCTAGTTTGCGTAGCCCTTTCAGCCTTCTTTTCCAGTGCTGAGTCAGCTTTCATCGCTCTGCCCAAGCTTCGCATAAGATATCTGGTGGAAAACGGTGTTAAGGGAGCGGAAAAGCTGGCCAGATTTGCCGAAAAGCCCGAGAGGTTTCTGGCTACCGTCCTTCTAGGTAATAATCTGGTAAATATCGCTGCCGCTACATTGGGCACTATCATAGCCGTGGCGGCTTTTGGTGTAGTGAAGGGACCAATTATAGCCGTCTTTGGAGTGACAGCGATAATTTTGGTCTTCGGCGAAGTTATCCCCAAGACTTTCGCTGTGCATCACGCCCAGCGGCTATCCCTAATCTACGCTAATCCCCTAAAAATAATAGAATTGTGTTTTTACCCCATTATCCTGGCCCTGGAGCGAATCGGGCTAAGTCTTACCAGGATAGTAACTGTATCCGAGGAGGATAAAAAATTGATCAGCGAGGGCGAGATACGTTCGGCAATAAGTGCCGGGGAAAGCGAAGGTGTGGTGGAGCAAGATGAGGCAAAGATATTGCACCAGGTGTTTGAATTTACCGACCGCCCGGTGAGTAAGATAATGGTCCCGAGAACGGAAATCACCTGGGTGGCTCAAGGGACAAAGCTAAGCGATTTCTTGAATCTCTATACCCAAGGACGATATAGCCGTTTCCCCGTATATAAGGATAATACCGATAATGTGGTAGGTATATTGCATGCCAAGGATGTGCTGATGAAGTTAACCGATGGACCTGACAACAGAGACAGCATCATCGACGATTTGGTGCGCCCGACCTATTTTGTGCCCGAAGGCAAACGCCTGGGAGAGCTCCTGGCTGAGATGCGAGACGGTGGTCATCATGCGGCAATCGTTGTCGACGAGTTTGGGGGAATCTCGGGAATGGTTACCCTCGGACAGCTAACTGAGGAGATTGTCGGCGATATTCACGATGAGCTAACGGATCAAGAAAAGGATTTCATTGTAACTGGCGACAGCACCTTTCAACTGGATGGAGGATTCAGGATTGAGGAAGCTAACGAGGAATTGGAGCTGAATTTACCCAGCGGCGATTATGAGACTGTGGCCGGCTTTATTCTCAGCCACCTTGGTCGGATACCAAAGCAGGGGGAGCATTTTAAGTACCAGAACCTTAAGTTTGTTATCACTGAAATGCGTGGAATAAAGATAGAGAAGGTCATAGTAACCAAGGAAAAGGGCATTGCCACATTATAGGTCAGATGGGAGCTCAAGTTTATCCTATCTCAACAGGGTGCGATTTTGGGGGAAGACCTCAAGAAGTTAAGAGAACTTGTCCCTGACCCGGCGCGCCAGCAGAAAGCACGAGAATACCATAGATTACTGCGGCGCGGCTCATTGCTCGATCTCGGAATAGGGGGCATCTTATTACTGGTTCTTCTTTTCACCCCTGCCTCAACTACACTGGCGAGCCTTCTAGCTTTTCCTTCTCCCTGGTCGGCAGCCCTGTATCTGTTGACACTAGCAGCAGGCTATGGAGTGATAGTGGCACCGTTAGGCTATTACTACGGTTTTGTCCTGCGCCATCGCTATGGCTTATCAAAGCAAGTCCTAGCAAGCTGGCTAAGGGACAAGGTTAAAGCTTCGGGGCTGGAATTACTGCTAGGCTTATGTCTGGTTATAATCGTTTACTGGCTTATAGGGAATCTCCCGGCGCTATGGTGGCTAGCAACTGCTTTGATTATGTTCTTAGTCAGCTTAATCCTCACCCGGCTAACACCCACCTTTCTTATACCCTTATTTTTTAAATTAAAGCCCTTAGAAGAAGGAGGGCTCAAAGAGAAATTGGTAGATTTAGCCAGGAGGGCTGGAGTTGATATTGAAGAGTGCCTTACCATGGATTTAAGCAGCAAAGCCACTACAGCTAACGCCATGTTAAGCGGCTGGGGCAAATCTAGACGTATTATCTTCAGCGATACTTTGCTCCAGGGATATTCATGGGATGAAATAGAGGTAACTTTGGCTCATGAGCTAGGACATCG
>JAUWFX010000153.1 GCA_030606765.1 Dehalococcoidia bacterium | reverse complement strand
TCATCGGGAATTTCAGCCCTCCCTTCCCTTCTTTCCTCTTCCGGAGGCTGAAAGGTAGCGATGGTAAAATTATGAGCTAGCTCTTCCTTATTGTGAATGGTCAGTTCGAATTCTGCTGCCTCTCCCGGGGGCAAGTTATCTATGCTTACCTCGGCGGGGGAGACGCCGAAGTCAAAGTCCTGAGCCAGAGTAAAAGAGGGCAGGAAGATCACCAGTAAAGCGGCAATGAGCCCAGCTAATTTACAATTGACCGCAAAATTCTTGATAATTCACCTTCACTATTCCGCAAATCTCAAACTATGAAACTTTAAATCCTAATTCCTAAGCTCTAAACAAATCCAAAATTCCAAATTTAAATACCAAAACCTTCTGTTCTAGATTTTGGTCATTAGTGCTTTGAATTTGTTTAGTATTTCGTATTTAGTGCTTAGGATTTTCACCTACGTTCTTTTATCAAGGGAGAGGAATCATATACGAAATTACGAGGAAGACTCTAATATGCCTTATCATCAGGCAGTCACTGCGCTTATGGTGATCTGGGTTTGCATCTCCCTGCTACCAACGAAGTAGGTCGGCGTTAGCAATTTCAGGCCAAATTGCTTGGTATCCCCGGGAGCCAAGCTTGAGCCACCACCATAAGGCCAAAATTCGCCTTCTGTCTTAGTGATAGGGACATAACCCCGTGCGGCATCGCCAGATATGCGGAACCTTAACCCATACACGTTTTCCCCGTTAGTGCCATCATTGCTCAACGTCCACTTATATGCGCCCGGATTATCAATCCACTCAGCATCCTCGCCCACAATAAAGGTATTCACATTACAATTGCCCTCTACAGTCAAAGTGCACCACTCTATCGGCGGGCTTGTTGTGTACTCTGTGTCTGTGGCCACTTTTCCTAGCGGCCATTGTGTTTTGTCCAGGCTGATGGAAATCTCATTGACTCCTGTCATAGTGATGGTTATGGTATCGCTCTCCTGGGCTAGAGCCGGCAGGGAAAAGATTAAGGCTAGTATAATGGCTACCACAATACTCGTGACTGCTGCTTTCATCTACCCCTCCGGATTTGATGAAACTCTGCTTACTATATTGGTTCAGTCGTTTTCGGACAAATCAACTACGGTAAAATGCTATAACTCTCCTCAGTTCTTGTCAAGCCCCTGCCCCGCAGCATCACAATTGAGATTGTTATGCTGGTAACTTCCATGAGAAAAATCACAGAAAAGTGCCAGGAACTCTTATTGTGGTACTGTCTGTCATTCGGCAAACCGGGTCAAAGTCGTTTGCGCATTTTCATGTGTTTGATGCCAGCTTCCCGAAAAGGCAAGCCAAATTCGTCAAAGCCGCATAACTTATAGAAGGAAACAACTTCAAGTTGGGCGTGGATAATTACTTGTTGCACTTGTTTATCCTTCCATACTGCATCCAAAAACAGAAGCATTTCCTTTCCGATGCCTTTACGCCGGTAACGTTTTAAGATAGCCATTCTCTCTAGCTTGGCTTGGTTGTCGGTCAAAAATTGAACTCTGGTGCTACCGATAACTCTCTCTCTCTCTCTATCTTTGACCACCATATGTAGCGCTTCCCTGTCGTGCTCATCGAACACCAGGTCCTCTGAGATGCCTTGCTCCCGGACAAACACCTACCTCCTCACTTCGAAGGCCTCTTGCAACTCGACATCGCCTGTCACCAGTTTATAGCCAAATTTACTCATAGAGATAGAATGTCTTGTTAGTTCGCCTAATTATAAAGCTAAAATACCGAAGAGGGAATCCGAGCTTGTCTCCCTACATCCTACCTTTGCCATGTTTCACTCCGACGTTTTTCCCTTCAGTATGAGCAGTGGTGAGGGTGGTTAGCTATGTTCAGAACAGAATTCGGAGGGAATTCTCGAAGAGTTGCTGATTCGAATCTTTGAAATAGAGCTGGGGCGACTCGAATTGACAAACAAAACTGGGAAATGTTCAATGGAAACGCAATCAGGTAGAAATTATCGTGCAGTGTAATGAGAACTTCGACAACCTGAAACGGTGGCAGGCCTCACCGCTGTCAATCAAGCGTAGACCGCCTTCTCGGTACAGACTCCGGTGTGGGCTCCGTCACCGGGGCATTATTCCAGATGCCGCTGCGCTTCTGTACCTGGTACTCACGGTAAAGCCAGAACCCGGCGATAACGGTACCGCAGACATCTGCTATGGGCATGGACAGCCAGACGCCGTTCAGTCCCATGAAGCGTGGCAGGATGAGTACTGCCGGGATGAAAAAAACCAGCTCACGCACTAGTGAAAGAGAAATAGCTGTCCACCCTTTGGATAATCCCTGAAATGTGGTAATGAACATAATGGCTGGACCAATCAGAATGAGAGCTGACATGATAATGCGTATTCCGGGCACAGCAATAGCCAGCAATTCAGGGTCATTATTGAAAATGGCGATTACCTGTGGAGTGAAAATCTCCAGTAAGACAGTGGCAACACCTAACATCACCACCAGAGCGAGGGAGGCTTGCCTGACAGCTGACCACAGTCGCTTCCAGAGGTGTGCCCCCAAGCAGAAGCCAACAATTGGCAGAAGACCATGGGCAACACCAACGATGAGCATAAACGCGAGGTCGATAACACGTATCCCGATTCCCAGGGCTGCCAGTGTTATCGAACCGAAACCGGCGACAATCCGGTTGAACATGATGAAAACGATTGTT
Organism: Dehalococcoidia bacterium; assembly: GCA_030606765.1. The sequence continues at coordinate 1,082 of JAUWFX010000153.1, read as the reverse complement.
TCTGTCAGTTCCATCAAAAGCGATGGCAAGCCCACACGGTAGATCTGCGCAATGATAGAAAGATTAGGCCTGAGGTGATGCAGCTTCAACCTGTAGACGGATTTTCCGCCGACCAGATAGTAATAGCTGAGTATAGCAGCGATTCCACCGGATATCGTCGTCGCCAACCCAGCCCCACCGATACCCATCTCCGGGAATGGACCCCAACCAAAGATAAAGAATGGGTCGAGGACGGCATTGACCACAGCGCCAACAATAGTGAAAATCATCGGCTTAATGGCATCCCCAGCCGCGTGGAAAACGTTGCGTGTCATGAGTCGAAAAAGAATAAAGGGTACTCCCCAGCCTATGAAAAAGAGGTAATCCGCCGTCAGGGCTACAATGTCTTGCGGTGCCCCGAGTAGGGTGGCTACCGGCCTGGCAAAGAAGACGCTGGCAATGATGAAAACAACACTAAATACAGCAGTCAGAGGAAAGATCTGGCCAGCCACTTGGTTGGTTGCCTCGATGTTTCTTTCACCGAAACGCCGTGATGCTACGGCGTTGGCGCCAACACCCGTGCCAACACCGATGGCGACCAAGGCAATATAAAACGGAAAGGTAATGGTTACAGCGGCAATCGCCTGATAGCTGAGCTGACCCAGCCAGAATGTGTCAGCTAGGTGATAGAGAGAGATGGTTACCATTGAGGCAATGCTAGGCGCACTCAAGCGGAAGAGCAGCTTGCTCAGCCGTTCTGTACCGAGACGTGCAGTAGTTTCGTGAAGCTCATCAAGTTTATCTGTTTTCATTATCCTTGAGGTCAGCCATAGCTATGCAGTCCGTGATTATTTGGCACAGGAAACTGATGGGGTCATAGTCCGTGTGAAGATATGGGCGCTTTCCAGTGCTCTGGTGTTTCTGCGCTATTTTACCGCTGCGCTTGGGAGCAGCGCAAGTTATTGTACTCGTTCAGGTGATTAGTGACACTTCTTTTTTTTCGTCATTGCGAGGAGCGATAGCGACGAAGCAATCTCTAAGCGAGATTCCTCAGTCCAACTATAGCAGGCTCCAGGTTCGCAATGAGATTGCCACGCCTTCGG